>JBMQEM010000106.1:0-5880 GCA_049363815.1 Bacteroidota bacterium | reverse complement strand
GAAATTTCCCTGTCACGGTAGTGAATATTTTATCTGATTGCACCTGAGCAAACTCCGCATACTTTAGAAACTTCCCCTTGCACATTGCAAATATATAGATTACATTGTAATCATGCAAGATGATTGTTTGACAATCTTTTGCCGGTTTGTTTAATGACTTGGTTGCTTTGCAGAAATGCTTTAGCCGGTGTGGTTTTGGTTGTCGAATTCCTTGAACCACACCGGAGCTACCAATTTTCCCCGCCCCAATGCATCGTTCAATAGTACATATGGATCTGGATTCGTTTTTCGTTTCCGTTTCCTGCCTCGACCACCCCAAACTGAAAGGGAAACCTGTCCTGATCGGTGGTACCAGCGATCGAGGGGTTGTGGCTTCCTGCAGTTACGAGGCCCGGGCTTACGGTGTTCATTCGGCCATGCCCATGAAACTCGCCCGCCGGCTTTGTCCCGATGCCATTATCGTCCGCGGCGATTATGAACGGTACAGCCATTTTTCCGAGATCGTCACAGACATAATTAAAGAGAATGTTCCTGTTTATGAAAAATCATCCATCGACGAGTTCTATATCGACTTAAGTGGCATGGACCGTTTTTTCGGATGCTATAAATGGGCAACGGAATTACGGCACAGGATCACGAAAGAAACCGGCTTGCCAATTTCTTTCGGAATGTCGGAAAACAAAACCGTTTCCAAAGTAGCCACAGGCGAAGCGAAACCTAACGGTCAGCAGAAGATAGATTTCGGAAATGAAAAAACTTTTCTTGCGCCTTTACCTGTGCGGAAAATTCCAATGGTAGGAGAGAAGACTGCAAATTTATTGCGCACCATGGGAGTAGAAAAGATTGAGACCGTGCAGAAGATGCCTGTAGAGTTAATGGAAAATGTACTCGGCGAAAACGGCATTGCCATCTGGCGCAAAGCGAATGGCATCGACACCACACCCGTTGAGCCCTACAATGAACGCAAATCACTATCTACCGAAGAGACATTCGATCAGGATACAATAGATGTGAGTTATCTGAAATCACTCATCGTGGCTATGACAGAAAAACTTGCGTTTCAATTACGTTCCGAAGACAAGCTCACTGCATGCGTGACAATAAAGATCCGATATTCCAATTTCGATACACACACAACGCAGTCACGTATACCATATACTTCCAACGATCAGACACTCATCGATCGCGCAAAAGAATTGTTCGACAAACTTTATCAACGTCGCATGCTCATCCGTCTCATTGGAGTTCGCTTCAGTCATCTGGTTGGCGGCGGACAACAGATCAATCTTTTTGAAGACAGCGAAGAGATGATCAAACTTTACCAGGCCATGGACAAACTCCGCAAACGTTTTGGCGATAGTTCAATTCAGCGTGCAGTGGGTACAGAGTACGAGCGCCGGCGTTTCAATCCTTTCAACGGGATGACGACGTGACAACCAGGACTCTGTCCTGGTTGAACTGATTGACTATTTCCCTTTCAAACTATTCTGCAACGAAAAATCATAGATCTTCAAAGAAGAATTTTGTTCGCTGCCTTTGTTATAATAGAATCCATATTCACCTGCAGGAACATCGGCATCGAAATAGACTTTATACATTTCATTGCTGATTTTTTTGAAACGGAACTGAATAGTACCCTCAGTGAAACCTGATTCGCTTTTAAAACGGGTATGTCTGCCGACAGTGATCTCGCGTCCTTTAGTAGTAACTCTTGCTTTCACAAGAACGAAATCATTCGGACTTGCAACACCTTCAAACATACTTTCGGCAACGGTATTCATATTCTTTCTGTCGCCGCTAAAAATAAAATAGAAAACAGGACGAGGGTCTTTGATGATCATATTAGCACTTGTATTTGATAAACCTACTTTTTCGCTTTTTCCTGTTATTCCATGTGTTCTGCTATTTAATACACTTTCGCCGAACCCGCCACCTTTTGCTTGATTAGTAGTAGTTGGCTCAAGCTGTATATAACCGGTAGCAGGATTGTATTCTTCATAATAAATTCCATTCTCTGAAAATTTAGAAAGTGCCGGAGTTGGAAGATCTACCGGATGCGGTGGAAGATCACCTGAAATTAAATTCTGACTTTTTATTGATGCGGAAGAACCCGGAGTTAACATTGCTTTTTGAACTGTCTCCGGAACTTTTGCATTTTTCAATTCAATCATTGCATCCGTATTTGTATTGAAATCGCATTTTGAAAATTGGATCTTTTTGATGATTATATCACGCGATACACCTCCCTGATGCATGTCAATTACATCTTTATTTGTTACCAGAGGAAGGTTATTTGCAGCAAGCAACATTTCCTCTACCACCATATCGGAAACTTTAGACGATTTCAGGGTGATCAAAGCAGAAGAACTCATATCAAACTGATTTGGGTTTGACTTGACTTTCTGAATAATAATGTCTTTCGAAACTTTTGCTGTCGTCAGAGAAATGATGTTTTGATTTGTAAGAGTTTCTTCTGCTATTGAAGAAAACGTGATCAATAGAAATAGGACTAAGATCCCGAAAATGTTCTTTGTCCCTTTTTTGTTTTGAATTGTTTTCATATTTATCATATAATTGATGTGGTTAGTTTCAATATTAATTTAATATGTCAAAAATAAATCCTGTTTGTATTTGTAATAGCAATATTCAAAATTTAATCTGACTTTGCAAATTATCCTGAATGATGCCGAATCAATGATGAATTACCGTGTATTTTTCAGTTTTTAGTCAGTAAAAAATGAAATTGATCAGCTTTTAAATCTGGATTTTTTATTCTGTCAGTATCCGTATTAAGAGTGGTTTTTATTATTCCCTGAATTTTAATGCAGGCACGAACTTTTAATACTCATTTAAAATTCTTAATCGGATCAATTGATCCATGGACTGAAAATTTAAAAAACATCCACTATGAAAAAATTATTCATGATTGTTTTGTCTGTAATGACAATCAATACAATGCAAGCTCAGACAAAAATTGGCGTTAAGGCCGGAGCCAATTTCGCAACATTTGAAGGTAGTGACGTTGAAGACGCAAAAATGCGCACCTCTGTCAATGCAGGATTGTTTGCCAATTTTGCTTTTTCCGAAATGCTAAGCCTCCAACCTGAAGTTCTTTACTCCGGGCAAGGCGCAAAATATAATCTATTAGGCACAGAAATCACTGCCAAATTGGATTATATCAATATCCCTATTCTGCTTCAATTCAATGCCTCTGGGTTTTATGCTGAAATAGGACCTCAACTTGGGATATTAATGTCATCATCTGTTGAAGGTGGAGGAATTTCTATCGAAACTGATGATTTATACAAATCGACCGATATCGGTGCCGGCATCGGATTGGGTTTCAAACTCGACAGCGGTTTTGGAGCAGGAGTACGCTACACAATGGGATTAACTTCTATTGACGACACAGCCGGCGACGAAGCCGATGTGAAAAATGCTGTGATCACAGTTGGGTTGCATTATGCATTTGGTGGAGAATAAAAATTCGTTGTTTTCATGGAAGGGAGATGGGTTTTGACCTGTCTCCCTTTTTTTTCAATTTGACTTTGTTGTTACGGGAAAAATGAAATGATATTTTTTTTTAACACTAAGTGCACTAAGCTCACAATAGGATCACGGAATTGGTCCGTGTACTTTTGTGTCCGCGATAGCTATCGGGATTAGTGCACTTAGTGTTTTATTTTTTACTCCAACTTATCTATAAAGTCTCCTAAAAAAGTATTTGCTGAAAAATCAATCAGTTCCATATTCAAACTTTTTTTTTCTTGGATGCCTTGTTAAATATGACTACATTATAATCAACCAAAATGATTGTATTGCTACCTAGCATTTTGCACACATTCCTCACTGCATTGCCGTGTATTTCAACACCCACTCCCACTTCAGCTTCAACTTCGGCACTCTCAGTATCGAACAACTCTTCCATGAAGCAAAGCGATGCGGGATCACTAAGCTTGCACTCACGGATATAAATAATACTTCCGGTGTAATGGATTTCATTCGTCTCGCACCGCAGCATGAAATTGAAGTAGCAGTGGGAGTTGATTTCAGGATAGGAGCGAAGCAACTGTATGTCGGACTGGCAAAAAACAATGAAGGCTTTCGTGAGTTGAATGAGTTTCTCACTAACTGTTTGCGCAAAGGTACAAGTGAAGTTCCCGACATTCCCCCTGTGCCGCCTGCATTGCAGAATGTGATCTGGGTAATTCCTTTCAGTTCCGCAATGAGTGTAAAACCTGAATACATTCGCAAAGAGCCAAATTGTTTTGTAGGTATCCGTGCATCACAACTCAACCGTTTGAAATTTTCAGAATGGGAGTATGTGAAACATAAACTCGTTGCATTGAGTCCGGTCACTTATAAACTCAGCGGAGGATTTCAGTTGCATTCGCTGCTGCGGGCGATTGCAAACAACACCCTGCTTTCTAAACTTACTGCCAATGATGTCGCTGCACAGGATGAGATCATGTTCACTCCTGCAGAGTTGCTGAAACGCTTTCAGGATTTTCCCCTACTATTAGAAAATGCACAGCGAATACTTGATGTGTGTTCCATTGCTTTCGACTTTCATGAGAGCAAGAACAAGCAGACATTTTCCGGAAGCAAATCACTCGACTTGCAGATCCTTCGGCGTGAAGCGTACAAAGGTGCAGAGTACCGGTATGGAATTCCGGATGATGTTATCCGCGACCGAATAGAGAAGGAATTAAAGATGATCTCTGAACTTGGTTTCGCGCCCTACTTTTTGCTGAACTGGGACATTGTGCGTTATGCCCAGCATAAAAATTATGCATACGTCGGGCGAGGCAGTGGTGCGAATAGCATCGTCGCTTATTGTCTGCGCATCACCGATGTCGATCCGGTCGAACTTGATCTCTACTTCGAACGCTTCATCAATCCTTTCCGCGCAAATCCGCCCGACTTCGATATCGATTTCTCCTGGACCGATCGCGATGATGTGACCGATTATATTTTCCGTCGACATGGAAAAGAAAATGTTGCTTTGCTTGGTGCGTATTCAACGTATCAGTCGAACGCTGTTGTGCGTGAACTCGGAAAAGTATTCGGTTTGCCGAAAGGTGAGATCGATGCTATCGTCGAGAACAGACGGCATCCCGATACCCCCGACAAGATCACGAAGGCGATTAATTATTTTTCCATGCAGATGCACGACATGCCCAATCACCTCACCGTACATGCATGTGGAATTGTGATCTCCGAAAGACCGTTGAGTTGGTACACTGCCACCATCATGCCTCCGAAAGGCTATCCGACAACGCAGTTCAGTATGCTCGAAGCGGAGGATCTCGGATTATACAAACTTGATATTCTCAGTCAGCGCGGACTAGGTCACATAAAAGATACAGTCGACATAGTCAAAAAAAATTATGGGTTGACGATAGACATTCACGCCATAAAAGAATTCAAAGAAGACAAGCGTGTGAAAGAGCTTATTCGCACAGGAAGATGTATGGGATGTTTTTATGTTGAGTCGCCGGCCATGCGCATGTTGCTGAAAAAATTGGCAGTAGATACATACATACAATTGGTTGCTGCAAGTTCCATCATTCGTCCGGGTGTTGCGAAGTCGGGGATGATGCGCGAGTACATTGTGCGTACACATCATCCGGAAAAGCGAACGTACATTCATCCTGTCATGGAGGAATTGATGCAGGAAACGTATGGCATCATGGTGTATCAGGAAGATGTGATCAAGGTTGCACATCATTTCGCAGGGCTGTCGCTTTCCGAAGCAGATGTACTTCGTCGTGGTATGTCGGGGAAATTCCGTTCGCGTGCAGAGTTTGCAAAGATCCATGATAATTATTTTGAGAGTTGCAGGAAGAAAGGCTATCCGGAGGAGATCATAACAGAAGT
>JBMQEM010000105.1:0-5895 GCA_049363815.1 Bacteroidota bacterium | reverse complement strand
CTAAATTGAGGAAAATGCCTGATATTATGGTGATTGAGTCGTAAGCGGCTCTTAAGGAAAGCAACGTTGTCATGGTTCCCGTTCCTGCGATCAACGGAAATGCAATGGGAACTATACTGGCCGTTTCCGGAATCTCATCCTTATAAAGTCGTATGCCCAGGATCATTTCTATTGCTAAAAAAAAGATGACCAGTGAGCCTGCAATGGCAAATGATTTCACGTCTACTCCGAGGAATTTCAGTATGGACTCCCCGAGAAAAAGAAAGAGAATCATGATCAGCAGGGAAACAAAGGTTGCCTGTTCTGCCTTAATATATCCAACTCTTGATTTGACCTGTAAAAGCACAGGTATTGACCCTACTATATCGATGACAGCAAAAAGAATGGTCGAAACCGTCAGTATGTCTCGTAAATTCAAATCCATTTAGGGCTGGAAAAAGTTGTTTGATTTTGTTTAACAATGATACAAAATAAAAAAGTCCTGATTTACATCAGGACTTTTTTATTTTAACCATTTAAGGCTTCCGCTCCGGCAACAATCTCGAGGATCTCTCCTGTAATCGCAGCCTGACGGGCTTTGTTGTATGATAATCTCAATTCCTTCAACAAATCACCGGCATTATCGGTGGCTTTGCTCATTGCTGTCATCCGGGCCCCGTGTTCAGAAGCATTAGAATCCAGAACGGCTTTGTATAGTTGAACTTTTATTGATTTTGGGATCAGGTCCAGTACAAGTTCTTCTTTAGCAGGTTCAAAAATATAATCGTTAGTAGCTTTACTTGCATTCGATGATGTTGGCGGAACGATTGGCAATACCTGTTCGACCATTACCGTCTGAACTGCTGCATTCTTGAACTGATTGTAAACAACTTCTACTCTGTCATATTCTCCGGCAGCAAAACTTTTCATCACTTGTTCAGCTACTTTAGATACTGCTTCGAAATTTATATTGGCATAAATATCATTATGATTTCCACCATTCAGGTTTCCCATTTTTGCGAAAAAGTCTGACGATTTTTTTCCGATACTCATCACCTTTACATTTCCTGCCTGCGCCTGAGCGGAATAATTTTCACGGATCATTTTACTGATCGTACGGTTGATGTTTGCATTGAAAGCCCCGCATAACCCGCGGTTCGAACTCACTGCAATGATCAAAACCTTATTCACAGGACGAACAACAGAATATTGTCCACCTACACTTGAATCCAGTGAACCGGAAATATTCTCCATGATCTCACGAAGCTTCGAAGCATAAGGTCGCATCAGAATGATGGCATCCTGTGCTCTGCGCAGCTTTGCAGCACTTACCATTTTCATTGCTTTCGTAATCTGCTGTGTAGAAATTACTGAAGTAATGCGGTTACGTACCTCTTTTAAATTTGCCATGCTTATTACTTTTTCAGTCCTCTCCGCCTCGGCGGAAAGAAAAGAATTATGATTTATATTTTGGTGTTAACTCAGAAGCTACTTTCTCAAGTACGCTTGTTACTTTATCATCAATTGATCCTGCACGAATAGCGTCAAGTGTCGGACGGTGTTGTGCATCAAGAAGTCCAAGGAATTCTGCTTCGAATTCTTTCACTTTGTTTACAGGAACATCACGTAACAAACCTTTTGTTCCGCAATAGATAATTGCAACTTGCTTCTCAACTGTAAGTGGCGAATACTGTCCTTGCTTAAGGATCTCCACGTTACGTGAACCTTTATCGATCGTTGCTTTTGTTGAAGCATCAAGATCAGAACCGAATTTAGAGAAAGCCTCTAACTCACGATACTGTGCCTGATCTAATTTCAATGTACCTGCGATCTTCTTCATCGACTTGATCTGTGCATTACCACCTACACGCGATACAGAGATACCAACGTTAATGGCAGGACGTACACCTGCGTTGAATAAGTTTGCTTCAAGGAAGATCTGTCCGTCAGTGATAGAGATCACGTTTGTCGGAATGTATGCTGATACGTCACCCGCCTGCGTTTCGATGATCGGAAGTGCAGTCAATGATCCACCACCTTTTACAAGATGTTTGATCGAATCAGGAAGATCGTTCATTGTTTTAGCAATTGCATCAGAGTTGATGACTTTCGCAGCTCTTTCAAGAAGACGTGAGTGAAGGTAGAATACATCTCCAGGATATGCTTCACGTCCTGGTGGACGACGAAGAAGAAGTGATACTTCACGGTAGGCAACAGCTTGTTTGGAAAGATCATCATAAACGATCAATGCCGGACGACCTGTGTCACGGAAGAATTCTCCGATCGCTGCACCTGACATTGGAGCAAAGAACTGCATCGGTGCCGGAGTTGATGCGGGGGCAGCAACGATCACCGTATATGGCATTGCACCTGATTCAGTAAGTGTCTTTACGATCTGCGCAATTGTAGAACCTTTTTGTCCTACCGCTACATAAATACAAAATACCGGCTGGCCTTTTTCGTAAAATTCTTTTTGGTTGATGATCGTATCGATTGCCACAGCAGTCTTACCTGTCTGACGGTCACCGATGATCAACTCACGCTGTCCACGACCGATAGGAATCATTGCGTCAATCGCTTTGATACCAGTCTGAAGTGGTTCTGTAACCGGTTGACGGAAGATTACACCCGGAGCTTTACGCTCGATTGGCATTTCGTAAGTGTCGCCGGTAATTGGTCCTTTACCGTCGATTGGATTTCCCAATGTATCGACAACACGACCTAACATTCCTTCACCTACACGAATTGACCCGATCTTTCCGGTACGTTTTACAACATCACCTTCTTTGATGTCCGAAGAAACTCCAAGCAATACGGCACCGACGTTATCTTCTTCAAGATTCAGTACGATCCCTTGCAGGCCGTTTTCGAATTCGATCAATTCACCTGACTGAACACGAGTTAAACCATAGATACGGGCGATACCATCACCTACCTGTAATACAGTTCCTACTTCTTCGAGTTCTTTTTCTGTTTTGAACCCTGCCAATTGCTGACGCAATATGGCTGATACTTCATCGGGTCTTACTTCTGCCATTTTTATTTAGATTTTATTTTGTTCGTTATTATTGAAATTGCTTTATTAATTAGTGTTGCAGGTTTCAGGTTACATAACCTGAAACTTGTAACTAATTTTTTCTTACATACGGATTCGAAGAAAACGCCTGCGTAAGTTTTCTAAGCTCTGAAGAAATAGATGCATCGTACTGTTTATCGTCCATGCGAAGTATAAATCCGCCGATAAGTTTGTTATCTATCTTCTCGATCAATTCCACTTCAGAGTTTGTACTGTTACGGATAAGGTCATAAACCTGTTTGCGTAATTTATCATCCAACCCTACTGCAGAAGTGATCTCTGCAGTCTGGATATTTTTCAATTGTTTGTATTTCGCAACGAATTCTTTTGCGATCTGAACAAGGTATTTTTCACGGCCTTTGCGCGTTACGATCTGAAAGAATGAGATCGTAAGTTTATTCACCTTGCCATTAAATATGCTATTGAGCACATTCATCTTTTTATCAGTAGCAATGATGGGATTCAACAACATCAATACTAAATCGTGATTCTGTTCGCAGACCTTTACGAATAACTTCATATCATCGCTGACAGCATCCACTACACCGCTTTCTTTCGAAAGATCGAGTACTGATTTAGCATATCTTTTTGCAACTTGTATATCTACCATTTGTCTAAACTTAGTTGATGAAAATTATTTTTCGTTATTAGTTAAGCGAAATGTCTTTCATCAGGTTATCCATCAAAGTCTTTTGTTTTTCATCGTTACTTAATTCCTGACGAAGGATCTTCTCAGCAATTTCAATCGACATAGCAGCAACCTGATTTTTCAATTCAGTGATCGCTGCATTCTTTTCATTATTGATGGTCTCTCGCGTAGTTGCAAGAATTTTATTTGCCTCGGCCTGAGCTTTATTTTTTGCTTCAGCAACAATAGCGTCTTTTGTGTCGCGGGCTTCTTTTAACATAAGATCGCGTTCTGCTCTTGCCTGAACAAGCAATTTTTCATTGTCAGCCTGTAAAGCTGCCATTTCTTTCTTTGCTTTTTCAGCTGCACTCAATGCATTGGTGATAGAATCTTCACGTTCTTTCAACGACTTCATGATTATCGGAAAAGCAAATTTTCCCAGGATAAACATTAAGATAAGGAATGACAATGCCATCCAAAAAATAAGTCCGAACTGTGGTTTTATTAATTCCATTGTATATTGATTTTTTCTTTTTAATGAGTTTACTAATTACTAATTCCCGAATGGATCCTTGCAGGATAAAAAACCTGCTCAACCAACCGTTGAGCAGGTTTTTTTTTCTTACTTGAAGGTAACAAGAAGACCTACAACCATTGCGAAGAAGGCAGCACCTTCCACAAGAGCGGCAGTAAGGATCATGTTGGCACGGATGTCGCCACTTGCTTCAGGCTGACGAGCGATTGATTCCAATGCAGAACCACCGATACGACCAATACCAACACCTGCTCCTAGAGCAGCAAGTCCGGCACCTAAAGCAGCAACACCATAACCTAGACCAAGGTTTCCGGCTACTTCTTGAAGGAGAATTGAAGATAACATAGTAATTATTATTTAAGGGTTTAACTAATTCAAATGAGATGGGCTTCTTCTACATGAGCATCTTCACCATGGTGATCGTGATCATGTTCTTCAATTGCTGCTCCGAAATAAATTGCAGAAAGCAATGTGAAAACAAAAGCCTGTAAGAAGGCAACAAGTAATTCAAGCACTGTCATGAAGATGACAAAGCCTACTGAAACTATCGATACGCCAAATCCTAATCCTGTATTCATTTCACCAAAGATGAAGATAAGTGAGAAGAACGATAATGCGATAATGTGACCAGCTGTTATGTTTGCGAAAAGTCGGATCATCAATACGAATGGACGTAAGATAACTCCGAGCAATTCGATTGGAGTCAACAACACCAATACTCCAACCGGTACGCCCGGCATTGCAAAGATGTGTCTCCAGTAATGTCTGTTAGCTGAAAATGTTGTGATCAGGAATGTGATAACAGCAAGCGTCATTGTAATTGCAATGTTTCCTGTAACGTTTGCACCAAATGGCATGATTGGAATTAATCCCAATAAGTTGTTGATCCAGATAAAAAAGAAAACAGTAAGAAGATACGGCATGAAACGCGCATAGTTTTTTCCGATACTTGGTTTAGCGATCTCATCACGTACGAATACAACAAGAACTTCTATCAATGACTGAAGACCTTTCGGAGCCATTCCTTTTCTTCTTCCATAAGCTTTAGCAACTGAAAGAAAAATTACCAGCATGATGATCACACTTACTAAAAGTGCAAATACATTTTTTGTAATTGAAATATCGTAAGTAGCAGCAGTCAGTTCTTCATTAACGGTCGCAGTATGTGCATCCGTTACTTCCATTTCATTTACTGCCTCAATATGATTTTCATGTAAGCGATAACCATTGTATGTTTTGTGTCCATGCTCAAAACGACTTGACATGAAAACAGAAAATCCGCGTTCTGAATTATAAACTATTACAGGAAGCGGAACAGAAACTGAATGTTCACCTTCTCCCATGATATGCCAGTCATGTGAATCTGAAATATGCTCAACAATCATCTTTCCGGCATCAAATTTTCCGGCTGCCTTAGGTGCATGTTCCTCATTTGCCAACACACTTGTTGTTGCAAAAAGGCAAACCAGCATTCCTATCAATTTTAACTTCATAAATCTCACGTTTTGAGTGCATTACACTGATTTTGCAACCGGTGTTTTTTAAAGAGAGCGCAAAAGTAATATTTAAAGGGTTACTTACCAAAACTTACCGGGATTTTGACCGGGATTAATCTGATTATTCTGATTAATCTGATTTCAAGATCTATTACTGGATTTTTTGACCAGGATTTTGACC
>JBMQEM010000104.1:0-5898 GCA_049363815.1 Bacteroidota bacterium | reverse complement strand
CAGACATAATAAAAAAAGCCCACCTATTGGCGGGCTTTTTTTTTATTATGATTTTTCTTAGAACGCTAATTCCGGTTCAGCTTTTTTTGCAGTCACTTTTTTAGGAGCAACTTTTTTTGCTGATCCTGCTTTGAAGGCAGCCTGAATTTTTCCAACGTAATCCAGTTCTTCCCAAGGGAACAATTTAACAGAGATACGTTTTTCGTTTTTCTTTCCTTTGTTAAAGATCTTCACTTTCGTTTCCGGTTTACGTCCCATGTGGCCATAAGCAGCAGTTTCAAGATAGATCGGTGTACGAAGGTTGAAACGTTTTTCGATTGCATAAGGACGCATATCGAAGATCTGTTCAACTTTACGGGAGATCTCTCCATCATTCATGTCAACTTTTGCTGTACCATATGTGTTGATGTATAATCCAACCGGCTGAGCAACTCCAATTGCATAAGCAACCTGTACAAGTACTTCATCACAGATTCCTGCAGCTACAAGATTTTTTGCAATATGACGTGTAGCATAAGCAGCAGAACGATCCACTTTAGATGGATCTTTTCCTGAGAAAGCACCACCACCGTGAGCACCTTTTCCGCCATAAGTATCAACAATGATCTTACGACCGGTAAGTCCTGTATCGCCATGTGGTCCACCGATAACAAATTTACCAGTTGGGTTCACATGATATTTGATCTTGTCATTGAATAATGACTGAACACGCTTAGGAAGTTTTTTCATAATGCGTGGGATCAGAATATTGATCACATCATCTTTGATCTTCTTCAACATCGCGGCATCTTTATCGAAGTCGTCGTGCTGAGTAGAAATTACGATCGTGTCAATACGCATTGGCTTGTGATCATCGCCATATTCAATAGTTACCTGAGATTTTGCATCAGGGCGGAGGTAAGACATTTGTTTGCCTTCGCGACGGATTACAGCAAGTTCTTTCAGTAACAAATGAGCTAATTCAAGAGGAAGCGGCATATAGTTATCTGTCTCGCGACAAGCGTAACCAAACATCATCCCTTGATCACCGGCACCTTGTTTCCATGGGTCAGTTTTCTCAACACCACGATTGATATCAGCTGATTGCTCATGGATAGCAGACAGGATACCGCATGAATCAGCTTCAAACATATACTCGCTGCGTGTATATCCGATCTTGCGGATCACTTCGCGTGCAATTTCCTGCACGTCGAGGTAGGCCGAAGATTTTACTTCGCCGCCAAGTACAACCTGGCCTGTTGTTACTAATGTCTCGCACGCAACTTTAGAAGTTGAATCATAAGCGAGGAAATGGTCGATTAACGCATCAGAGATCTGATCCGCGATCTTGTCCGGATGGCCTTCGGAAACAGATTCTGAAGTGAACAAATAAGACATGTTTCTTATGAAAGATTTTTGGTTAGAGAATAATTTTTCAGTGGAAAAGGGACAAACGGATATAAAATTGCCTTAGCATTTTTTTTACCGTGGTTGCAATATCCCATTGGGACCAAATCCTTCCACCTTTGGCTGCAAAAGTAGGAAAATATCAGTATTCCAAGACAATTGAATTATTTTTTTTGAACAACTATTACCTTTTACAGCCCTAAAATCACTGATTTTTGCCATTATAGAAAATAGTAGTGGTATTGTTGCCCACTTCGTACTTCAGGACATTTCCTGTATAGGTGTAGTCATTGACATTTTCATAGCTGGCTGTATAGGTTGTTCCTTTATGAAAAAGCATCAGGTTTCCATTGTCGCCTATCCATGCAACGCCGTCATTTCCCACTTGAAAATTATTTGGAGACCAGCTTTGGAGAACGGTAGATTTGCCATCGTAATAGACCGTGAAATTACTATTGTAACTATAAACAATTGTATTTCCCTTTACTTCGAAGAAATCCGGACGGTCGGAAAGTATCTTGAAGGTTGAACCATTTTCAAAGATCCTGAAATTACCTAATTGGTCGACATAGGCCATGTTCGCAAATCCAACCTTGAAGGAATCCGGTGGAAAAGTTTCTACCATTGCTGTATCGCCATAATAGAAGAGACGAAACTGTTGCAGGTAATTATCTACATAAGCAACAAGATCCCTTCCTGCAGCATATTTTAATGGGGCAACATTGTCCAGCTGTCTAAGCTCGCCATGATAGAAAACATTAAAGTAATCTGACTGATTGACCCAGGCAATTGTATTGGCTCCTGTCCTAATGGATTTTGGTTTATCCAGATAGGAATCTTCCAGGTCGACTACCTTGCCATTGTAATATGCATTTAAAGTATTTTTCGAGTCGTCAAAAAAAGCAATTAAGCTGTCGTTTACTGTCATGATGGAAGTGTAATAACAGAGTGTTTTTTTCTGCCCCCGGTCGAAAGCGTATAATACTTTTCCAACCTGAAATGAAATGAGATAATCGGTAACGTTATAGTTAAAGTCCGCAGCATTCAACATGCTGTTGGATGTACCATTTGCATAAATTTTAAAATCATTCTTATTATCAATGTAAGCAACCCCGGCTCCTCCATACTTATAATCTTTCACAGGTAAGTATTCCAACTGTTTATACATACCGCCATCAAATACCTGAAGATTGCCCTTGTAATCAGTATACGCAGCAATGTTCTGCCCTGATGAACTTGAATAAATTAACAATATCAGGAAAATCACAAATGAAAATTTTAAGAAGTTCAAATACTGTCCCATATAATTTTTTTTAGACTCGATTTTTCATTTTGCATTTTTGGTCAACTCCTGAAACACATCTTCCAGTCTTTGTTCCTCCACCTGAAGCGACAGGGCGGTAAGGTCATTCGCTACTGCCCATTTGAAAATCGCGCCACGCACATTCAGGTCATTCACCTTTAACCGCCAGTTGTTTCCGGAAGTATTTTCACAAGAGAGAACACCATCGATAGAGCGGAGTTGAGTAGCAGAAACAGCTCTGTCGAATTCAACAAGAATTATTTCGCCACTGACACGGCTTTTCTGCAGGACGCTGGTATTTTCATTGGCAACAATTTTACCTTTGTTAATAATGATCACTCTGTCGCAGATAGCTTCAACTTCCTGCATGATGTGTGTAGAGAGTACAACTGTCTTTTCTTTTCCAATCGTTTTGATCAATGATCTGATCTCAGTCAATTGATTCGGGTCGAGACCTGAGGTTGGTTCATCAAGAATCAGGACTTTGGGATCGTGTATCAAGGCTTGTGCTAGGCCAACACGCTGGCGATATCCTTTAGAAAGGGCGGCAATTTTTTTATTTTGCTCAACAGTAAGACCTGTAAGTCCGATCAACTCTCTGATCTTAGCTTCTTTTTTACCTTCAAATTTGTAAACTCCACAAATATAATTCAGGTACTCTTTTACATACATCTCAGGATAAAGGGGATTGTGTTCAGGGAGATAGCCAACGATCTTTTTTACTTCAATGGCTTGTTCCGTTACATCAAACCCACAGACCTTTACGTCGCCTGAGGTCTGGGGAATATAACAAGTGATGATCTTCATCATAGTTGATTTTCCTGCACCATTTGGTCCAAGAAATCCAATTACCTGTCCACTGTTGATCTCAAAAGACACATCATCCAGCGCTCTCTGTACTCCGTAGATTTTAGTGATATTTTTTACTGAAATCATTTCCTGATTTAAATGGTTTGAAGGTTTGACAAAACTAATGCTTTTAATTGAATTCTTGCCGGTGAATAGCAGCAGAAAGGTGATTAAAACATGAATATGACATTTTAAAAATGGTTGTTTTTCATCATGAATAAATAATCCTTTTTGACTCTTTGTATGATTACGTTAGGTTCCTGTTATCACGATAAAGATCTTGAAATACTATCAGCGAATGAACGAAGTTATGAGTATGTGCTTCTCACGGAACTGGTGGAAGACGAGATCTTTCTCATGTTGCCGTAATTTTTTACCGGGTTTTCATGGATTATTTTTTTACCGTGAAAACAATGTCAGAATCTGGATTTAGCTGAATGATGGATATCAGGGATTACATGCTTTAGATTTCGTGTAATCTTGAATTTCCAGATACACGCCATCAACTGCTTCCCGGTAATTCTTAAATCCCTAAAATCCCGGTCCAAACCCCGGTTTATTTTGTTAATTTCGCCACATCCAATGCAAGGTATAGTAATCAAATCAACAGGAAATCAGTATCTCATCCGGCTTGATGATCAGCGACAGATCATAGGCCGCATTAGAGGAAATCTCCGTTTGCAGGATTTTGAAGCTACTAATCCTTTAACTGTAGGTGACAGAGTAGAGGTCGACATCAATGATTTTGAAGGTGAATTACATTGGATAACCAGTCTTGTCAAACGGAAGAATTATATCATCCGTAAATCTGTAAAATTGTCAAAGCAAGTCCAGATCATTGCTGCAAATATTGATTTTGCTTTTGTAGTTGCAACTCCGGTGCTTCCGAAAACATCACTTGGTTTTATCGATCGCTTCCTTGCTACTGCCGAGGCTTATAGCATTCCGGGAGGTATTATCTGGAACAAAGCAGATCTTTATGAAGAAGACATTCGTGAATTTCTTGCAGAAGTAAATGGCTTGTACGAATCAATAGGATATAAAACATTTGTTGTTTCTTCTTTCAGTGGCGAAGGATTGGAAGAATTATCTGCGACATTAAAAGACAAGGTCAATTTATTTTCCGGTCATAGTGGAGTAGGGAAGTCGTCGTTGATAAATAAACTGATTCCAACTCTGAGTCTTAAGACAGCAAAACTTTCAACACAACATATGAAAGGAACGCACACTACTACTTTTGCAGAAATGCATTTGTTACCTTTCGGTGGTTTTATTATTGATACCCCCGGCATACGGGAATTCGGAACGATTGACTTTAATCCGAAAGAGATCTCACATTTCTTTCCGGAGATCTTCCATGCAAGTAAAAGTTGTAAGTTCAACGATTGCATTCATACAAATGAAAAAGAATGCGCAGTTAAAACAGCAGTGGAGTCCGGAGAAATTGCAATGAGCCGGTATGAAAGCTATCTGAGTATATTAAGCGGACAAGATATTTTTAAATAAAGTTATGCGTTGTGTGATCCAAAGAGTTTCTGAAGCATCTGTAACCATTGATGAAAAAGTGAAGTCGTCAATAGGCTTGGGTTTAATGGTACTCGTGGGAATTGAAGATGCCGATAATGATGAAGATATCGAATGGCTATGTGGAAAGATCTCAAAACTGCGGATCTTTGGTGATGAAGCCGGTGTAATGAATTGTTCCGTGATGGATGTGAACGGAGAGATCTTGCTGATCAGTCAATTCACTCTGCACGCTTCAACAAAAAAAGGAAATCGTCCATCTTACCTTAAGGCAGCTAAACCTGAATTTGCAATTCCTATGTATGAGAAATTTATTTTTCAATTACAAAAAGAAACAGGAAAGAAAATTTTTACCGGCGAATTCGGAGCAGATATGAAAGTAAGGTTGCTGAACGATGGTCCGGTAACAATTGTAATCGATTCAAAGAACAGAGAATGAATTCAGAAATTACCTTGACCCAGGCTCAGCAAAAAGTTGATGAGTGGATAAAGACCTATGGCGTCAGATACTTCAATGAGCTAACCAACATGACTATTCTTACTGAAGAAGTTGGTGAAGTTGCCCGTATAATGGCCCGTACTTATGGCGAACAATCATCGAAGGAAAGTGACCTTAAGAAGCAATTACCCGATGAATTGGCTGATGTACTTTTTGTTTTGATCTGTATTGCCAACCAAACCGGAATTGATCTTCAGGATGCTTTTGTAAAAAATCTGGAAAAGAAAACGAATAGGGATTCAGATCGCCATTCCGGGTTAAAAGGAGGATAAAATTTCAAACAAAATATCTAGACAGGTTCACTTTACTTCTTTCTGCTTCACTTCACTTCACTTCA
>JBMQEM010000103.1:0-5905 GCA_049363815.1 Bacteroidota bacterium | reverse complement strand
CTTTTGTCCTCTATCTTCCAAAAGATATAGTGAGTGGCGACTTTTATTCTTTTTTCAGGATCGGCGACACTGTTATTTTAATCGCAGCCGATTGCACAGGGCATGGAGTAACAGGTGCATTTTTAAGTGTGGTTGGGAATTCTCTTCTTACCCAGATCATCAATGAGCGAAAGATAATTGATCCCGGAAAGATCCTTGATTGTCTGCATGAAGAGATGATCAACATGTTGAATCAGCGGAATACCGAATCGACAGACGGAATGGATATTGCCATATGTTCATATGACAACGTCAGCAATATTCTGAGGTTCGCCGGCGCGAACAGACCGTTGTGGATGATCAGGAAGAATGAATTGCTGGTCTACAGTCCGAATAAATTTCCGGTTGGAGGATTGCAAATCACGCATGAAGAAAATTTCTTAACGCATGAAATAATGCTAGAGAAAGATGACGCATATTATATTTTCAGTGATGGATATGCCGATCAGTTTGGAGGAGAAAATGGAAAGAAGCTGATGACAAAGAAATTCAAGGAATTGCTTTTATCAGTTCAGCACTTGAACATGTCTGAGCAGAAATTGTTCCTGTCGGATTATTTGGAAAAATGGCAAGGTCTCAATGAGCAGGTTGATGATGTTTTGGTAATGGGCGTCAGAGTGTGAGTTGAAGATACATCATATAAGGGTTGTAAACTTTTCGAAATCGATTGACCTTTGTGAATGATTGACGCAACCTATAAATATTCAGACATCACCGGAAAAATTATAGGCTTGGCAATGGAAGTCCACTGGGAAATGGGAAATGGTATTCAGGAGAAGATTTATCAGCCTGCATTAGAAATTGTATTGGCAAAAAGCGTTACCAATTTCGACTGAGAATTTGAAATGCCGTTGAAATATAAAGGAGAGCGAATAGGAACAAGAAGGGTAGATTTCCTGATTGATAAGAAAATTTCTGTAGAGATAAAACGGGAGTTCAAATTGAGAAGGTGCATTTAGCACAAGCCATCAATTATCCGGAAGCGTATAACATGGAAATTGGTCTACTTATTAATTTCGGTGCTGAAAGCTTGCAAGTGAAAAGGTTATTGAACAGTAAGTTTCAAAGCAGAGAGTAGGCCGGTAAAACATAGTCAGTACAGGGATTTAGCTGATTTTTGGATTTCCAGGATTTTGAGCTTTGAAAATAGGAAAATCGCACTCAGATAAATCCAAAAATCAGCTAAATCCCGGTACTGACTTTGTTATGGTGCGTAAAAGTAAAAGGGCAGATGTTTACCTTTGCTCCAAATCCCATCCCCTCATGAAAAGAAGACAATTCATCAAAGGCTCAGCCATCATAGGCGCATCAGTTGTTGTTCCGGAGTTTCTGAAAGCCGCTTCAGGTATGTTGGAAAACGGTAAAGGTCGAAAGGTGTATACTATCATTTCTGCCAATAAGACAATGGTTGGAACATTACCTGTTTTGCGTGCATTTGCAGGAGACAATAACGATTTTGTATCACCATATGTTTTCTTTGATGAGTTTGGTCCTGTTCATGTGAATCCAAAAGACAAGCCACTGCGTGTTGATGCACACCCGCATGCAGGAATAATTCCTACAACATATTTTCTGGAGGGAACAGGTCATCACCGTGACAGTTTAAATTACGATTTCCAGATCGGCAAAGGTGATTTTATGATGTTCACTTCCGGTCGTGGTGCTATTCATATGGAAGAGACAGGAAAAAAATTATATGATGATGGCGGCTTGTATCATGGCTTTCAGATCTGGCTGAATATGCCTGCGAAATATAAATGGGTTGCGCCGGCAACTGATGTACACCGTACTGAAAAAATGGCCGACCTGAATGGAAAAGATTATTCTGCCAAAATTGTTTTGGGAGAAATGTTCAATGCAAAATCAAAGATCGAAACACTTTTTCCGGTTTTTTATTTTCATATAAAAATGAAAGCCGGATGCCGGTTAAGTATACCAACGAATCCGCAACACAATGCATTCGTTTATCTGATCAATGGAAAGCTGGAAGTAGAAGGTAGAAAGTCAATTATTGCAAATCAGGTTGTTTTATATCAGCGTGGTGATAGCAATATAGAATTATTCAGTGCTGATGGAGCAGAGTTGCTTTTGCTAGGCGGACAACCGCATAATGAACCGGTTTATGCTTACGGACCATTTGTAATGAATAGCGAATCAGAAATTCAAAAATGTTATAAAGATTATCAATCAGGGAAAATGGGAAATCCGGATCTTGTCAATATGCTTAAAAAATAACTGAAAAATTTTCAGTTAAACCAGACAGCATATCCTTTCTTGCGCAGATCCCATGCAAGTTTCGCTTCCATTTTTAATGCCTGCTCGCGGTTCATTTTAGTTTGATTTATTTCATTATAAAGGGATGGCCGCAGATATAATCCGTATTTCCAAGGGTAGTAAGAAGAAAGGTCGTGTCCTTTCGAATTTTTGTAAGCTGTTTTATGTTGCAGAAAACGCTCGTCCGGCGATTTAGAAGTCATTCCTACGTACAGACATTCCAGTACACCGTTAAACTGCGGATTCGCAGAACGGAATTTCCAGTTTTCGGAGAAAACTTTTTTTGAGAGTTCGATGACGTAGACTTTGTATGGCATTGCAGTGTCAGGAAGTATACGAAATTACTTTGCCGGAAGTTATGACTCAATTTATTGATTTAAATTGTAAGCTGGATTATTTTAACATTTTTCGAAATTCCTTATATTATTTATCTTGTAATCGAAACTAAAAGCTATTTAAAAATGAAAAAAGCGATAATATTATTTTTCTTTATATTAAAAGTAAGCTATTCCGATGCTCAGTTGCAGTTAAACTGGCTGAGAACAGAAAGAGACACATCAGCAGCACCGGGATATAGTCTGCTTGAAGATCTGGTACTAGACGAAAATAATAATTTATATGTCAATGGAACGATAGATTCATTCCAGACCATTGTTCCGATATTTATTTCGTATGATTCTACAGGAACTGAAAGGTGGCGACGGACGGTGAATGGCCTGGGATTAAATTTCAGTTGGAGAAGTTTAAAGTCTCCGTTAGATCATTTAATATTTGCAGGTGAATACGAAGATCAAACCGGAACAAATAATATGATCTATGTTGAATATAACTATGTGGGAGATAGTATTGGGGGCGCAATTATGAATTCGCCGGGGTTCACAACAGGAGATGATCTGAGTGATATCTGTATTGACAGCGAGGGAAATCTTTTTCTTGCAGGTCAGATAAGAGTTTGAAGTGATTTTCCTGCTGCTGTTGCGCGATATGATCATGGAAGTGAATTCAGATGGTTAAGTAGTTACCCGATCTTACCCGGATGGTCGACAGGCGATATCAGAGCAATTGAAATGTGCGGAGATACCGGTATGTATTGCCTGACATTTAATTTCACAGGATTTGCCTCAATGTTGTATTGCGATACTTCCGGCATATTTGAATGGGAAGTGACCTTGCCTGTTTCTGCAAATAATTATCATACTGCATTGACCACCGATACTGATTTCAATGCAATTGTTGGTGGAAATTATAATAATAGTTTTGGATTGGTAAAATTAAATCCATTTGGTGATACATTGTGGACTCGGAGTTTTTCATATCCCGGTCTCACTCCCGCATCTGTTGAAGTAGTAAATGTGAAAACAGATTCATTAAACAACATTTATGTATTGGCAACTTCCAATGGAATAACTCCATATTCGCTGATAACTAAATTTGATGCAGCCGGGACAATATTGTGGATGGATACAGCGCGTGTAACCGGTTATATGTACGGAAGTAATAAAGAGTTTATGCAAATAAAGAATAGACAAGTTGTTTTCGTGACGAATAGTGGAGATGGTCACATATACAGCTATAGCGATAATGGTCAAAGGTTAATTGACCAGCCACTCATTTTGCCGGGTTTAGTTGATCCGGAAGTGAATGCAATGGAATATGTAAATTCATCATTATATATTACCGGAAGTAGTAGTATTGGGTTTAATGTGAGACTGGGATTTGTTGCAAGGTTTGATGATCTTAGTACAGAGACCAAGGAACAAACTTTCAATAATTCCCTGACACTGTTTCCAAATCCGGTAAAAGACTTTCTGAACTTCAAGATTGCAAATACCGGTTTTACTCCTTCGAATTATAGAATATATAATTTAAATGGTCAATTGCTATTGGAGGGACAAATTTTTGAATCAAAACTGATTGAGGTGAAGGCACTCAGGAACGGATCGTATTTTATCATGTTATCTGATGACCAACTCAGCTACTGTAAGCAATTTGAAGTTTATTGACTTAGAAGTAGTGTAGTCATAAATAAATTATTAATAATAATTTAACTTTCCTCGTCTAGTATTGACATATTTCATCTTTACCTTTGACGACCGTCATACATCTCTTTGAAGGTTTTGGATAGCTTTATCAAAACCTAATATTCCCATGAAAAATACCGTGATAGGCTTTTTTGCTTTAATTTCTTCTTTTTTCTTTTTACTAAGCAGTGCCCAGACGGTCCAATGGGCTCACAAAGGAACTTCTCAAGGTTACGAATACGGAAATGCGGTTACGACTGATGATTCCGGAAACGTATATGTATCCGGTCAAATTGAATATACCACACATTTTGATAACGGACAAAATCTTGCTTCATACGGAATCCACGATATTTTTGCCGGTAAATACGGCCCTGATGGTACTGTAAAATGGTTGCGAAATGCTGGAGGAAAAGGCGGTGATGTCGGTTATGGTGTTGCTGTCGATGATCAGCAGAATTGTTATGTCACCGGAGAGATTGAAGATACTGCCCTGTTTTCATCTTCAGTATCGCTGATTTCTAAAGGTGGTAACGATATCTTTTTAAGTAAATACAATTCGAATGGAACCTTAGTGTGGGCAAAAAGTTTTGGCAGCACTGAAAGTGATAAAGGCTATTCGCTGATGACTAATTCCAATGGCGATGTTTTTCTCACAGGATTTTACTCTGCGCATATTTATTTTGACAATATTCATTTAACACCTGCCGGATTAGGGGATGTCTATACAATGAAATTGAACAGTGCCGGTGTAGTTCAATGGGCAAAAAAAGGTGCAGGCTCAGAGGATGATCGCGGAAAGGGCATAACGTTTGACAGTAATGGCAATGTTTACGTAGCAGGATTTTTTACAGATCAGGCAACTTTCAGCGGGAATACGATCAACAACAATGGTACTACCGGAGGATTTCTGGTGAAGTATGATGCAAGCGGGCAGTTTGTATGGCTTAAAGGAAATTGTTGTGGTACTTCTGAATACGACGGAATAGCAATTGATGCTAATGATAATATTTATACAACAGGATATTTTACAGGAACAGTTACCATTGGAAGTACAACTCTGACCTCATCCGGTAGCAGTGATATTCTGATCGTCAAATATGATCCATCAGGGAATGTTGTTTGGGCAAAAAAAGCAGGTGGACCTTATGAGGATATTGCAAATGGAATTACAGTTGATTCCATCAATGAAATGTTCTATATAACCGGTCAGCTCGATGATCATGGATATTTTGATTCTAAATATGCAGGTGCTGCAGGCAACAGAGATGTTTACATTGCTGCATACGATCTGAACGGAAATTGTCAGTGGGTAAAACCTTATGGAGGAGTGAATCGTGACATTGCATACGGAATTTCAAGTGACCGCAATGGCTATATCTGCACTACAGGAATATATACAGGCACAGCAACATTTGGAAGTTATACGTTAACAGGAAATTTACTTTCTGATTATTATGTTCATAAAGTGAGTCCGGTTCCGGTATCTCCGCCCACAGCAGCTTCATCGAATCTCACAGTTGCAAATTCCAATTGCAATGATTTGTCTTTGAGTTTTACTCCCGGAAATG
>JBMQEM010000102.1:0-23176 GCA_049363815.1 Bacteroidota bacterium | reverse complement strand
CGCAGATCCCGCAGATTTTGCGCAGATCTATATTGTAATCTTCCCCTGATAAATCGTACACGATCTGAAATAAGTATCCAGATGTTTTTCGTCGTTGAAGATTCCGAAGACGGTTGATCCGCTGCCACTCATACTTGCATAAAGCGCACCCAGTTTGTATAGACGGGCTTTGATGTTTTTTATGGCGGGATATTTTTCGAAGACCGGATTTTCGAAATCGTTGAAGATATTTTCTTTCCAGTTTTCGATAGGTTGCTGGATAAGATCTTTCAACGGGGATTTTCTTTTTAAAGGCTTTATCCACGAATAGGCTTCTGTTGTATTGACATGAACCTTTGGTTTGATCAGAACAACAGTATACTCTTTGCCGGATGTTTTTATAGTTTCAAATTTATCACCTTTTTCATAGGCGAAAAGTGTTTTGTTGCGGAGAAAGAATGGACAATCGCTTCCGAGTTGTGAAGCATAGGATTCCAGTTTATCAGCTTCAATATTGAGTTTGAAAAGTGAATTCAAAAGGGATAAGGTAAATGCTGCATCAGATGAACCACCGCCTAATCCTGCACCGATAGGAATGATCTTGTGCAAATGAATTTTTACCGGTGGCATTGAAAAATCTTTTGCTAAAAGCTGGTATGCTTTGGAACACAAATTGTTTTCTTTATTTCCGAAGATCCTGATGCCCGTTGATCTGAATTCGACTTCAGAATTTGCATCCTCACTTTTTACAATTTCAAGAATATCATTCCAGAAAACCGGTGTCATTACCGATTCCAGATTGTGAAATCCATCTGCACGCTTTTCAGTGATGTGTAAACCGATATTGATCTTACAATTTGGAAATGAAATCACAGCACTGCGGAATTAAGAAGTGTAAAAATCAGTATTCTGTCTTATCAGCTTTAGCTGCCCATTCTTTAAAAGCTTCCAGAGCTTCTTTATCCATCATTCGAATCAATGGAATCTTTCTTTTCTCATAAGGCAAAGCCAGTTCTTCATAGATAAAATCGTCATCAAAGCCAATGTTTGCTGCATCTTTTTTTGAATTGGCATAATAGACTTTCGAAGGTCGTGCCCAGTAAATGGCACTCATACACATCGGACAAGGTTCACAACTGGTGTAAATTTCGCAGCCATCAAGTTGAAATGTATTCAGGGCTTTACAGGCCTCACGGATAGCAACAACTTCAGCATGTGCAGTGGGATCATTTGATGAAATGACTTTATTGAATCCGCGGGCAATAACTTTACCGTCTTTTACTACGACAGCACCAAAGGGTCCGCCGGTATTGTTGCGCATGGTTTCGAATGAAAGGCGGATGGCCTCATTCATGTGTGATTCTTCTGACACAGGAGTGTTTTTTAAGGAAAAAATTATTCGTTCACAACACCCATCGAACTGAATTTGTCAATTCTTTTATTGACTAATTCGGCAGGTGTATCTTTTCGGAGTTCCTTGAGATGTTTCAGGATCTCATTCTTCACGATCTTGAACATTTGCTCAGGCTGAGTATGTGCGCCACCGATCGGTTCTTTTATGATACCATCGATCAGCTTTTGCTTGAGCATATCATCAGCAGTGAGTTTTAAAACTTCTGCAGCTTTCTCTTTGTAATCCCAGCTTCTCCATAAAATTGATGAACAGGATTCAGGAGAGATCACAGAGTACCAGGTATTTTCCAGCATCAATACTTTATCGCCAATACCAATTCCTAATGCACCGCCGGAAGCACCTTCACCAATAATAATGCAGATGATAGGAACCTTCAGTTTTGCCATTTCAAACAAGTTCCTTGCAATAGCTTCACCTTGTCCGCGTTCTTCGGCTTCAAGTCCTGGAAAGGCACCGGGAGTATCGATCAACGTTACGACAGGCTTATTAAACTTTTCAGCCATCTTCATTAAGCGAAGTGCTTTACGATAACCTTCCGGATTTGCCATACCAAAGTTACGATACTGACGTTGCTTTGTTGTTGTTCCTTTCTGCTGTCCGATAAACATGATCGTTTGTCCGTCAACAGAACCAAGTCCGCCGACAATTGCCTTGTCATCTTTTACAGTTCGGTCCCCAAAGAGCTCGACAAAGTTTTTATCTGTAATGGCATCAATATAAGATAGAGTATAGGGACGATCAGGATGACGTGAAAGTTGAACCCTTTGCCAAGGAGTTAAGTCAGAGTAGAGGTTTTTCCGAGTTTCAGCAAGTTTCAATTCCAACTGCCGGACAGCCACACTCACATCAACTTTACTTTTTTCTCCGATCGTTTTCTGCTTTTCAATCTGCTCCAATAAGTCTGCAATCGGTTTTTCGAAGTCAAGAAAATTCATTCTTTATTTTGTTGATTTAGGGTTGCAATATAGTTAAAAAGGAATGCGGATTTCGCATTTCGAAATGCGGAATTGTGGTTGCGATTAAAATTTGCAATTTCTGAAAAAAGCGATTTCCGGGTAGTTAGTTGTTTGAGTTTCATAACAATCCGAAATCCGATTTCCGCAATCCGCAATTATTTCAATTTATCCGCATTCATTTCGAATATAGAACCGATACAGCCATTACACTATCTGGCATCATTAGGTCCCCCAGATCAGCATATGAAGTTCCATTTAGCTGTTTGATATTACTTCCTGAAAAACAGTATAATATGTCATTTACTTCATCATAATTCGCGCCCATAAAGATCCCTGAATTTCGGGTCTGAAGAGTATTAGCAGGGTACTCATAATTCAAAAGTCCTGAATTGGTCAGTAAGAGAATGACTCCATTATAAGAAAGAGTTGAATTGCAAAACGTGTTAGGGGAATCGCTCAGAACCTGTATTCCGTTAGTGTTCAGGAAATATTTACAGATCAGCAGATGTCCGTTTCTGTTTCCCACCACAATGATCTCATTTGCTGAAACCGGGTGGAAATTAACAATATCAAAATCTACCAGAAGTTCCTGCCGGGCACTTCCGTTGGGAAAGAAAAAGACGGAAATTTTCCTGTCTGTATTTTTAAGAATGGAGGAGTATAAATGATCGGAAGTGGTAGTGGTAAGCAGTGGCCGGAAAAATAAATTCTCTCCTGTTTCTGCTATTCTTTGCCCGGTAAGATTATATTGAATTATGTTACCATCATTTCTCCCCAGATTCAGTTTGTTAGAATAAAGTTCAGAAGTAACAAATGAATCCGAGTTCAAGGCCAGAGGAGATAGTTGAAATTGTTCCTGATAGGTTTCAGAATTCAAAGCACGGACTTTTTCTTTACTACATAAGTAGATCTTTTTGTAGCGACCATCTATATGCATATTCAGGAAGGAAGAAGTATACGAATTCAGGATCACTGAAGAACCTCCGGTCAGTTCATGCAAATTGAAATAGGAATTAGTGCCTGTCACACAAAATGTTTTCAGTGTTGTTCTTGGAACAGAATTTACATGAATCACAACGGTATTATCAAGAAAAATTGTTTCTCTTTCCGAACGGATTGAAATTTTAAGTTGATAGTTTCCGGAAGCGGCATCCGGATTATCAAGAATGAATTCAGTTGCAAACTGGTGAGTAGTGCCCAGATTTTCACCGATCAATTTTCCTGTAATGATCGTATTGAGATTCGGATCGCGAAGAGACAGGTAAGCAGATTGAATTGGGTAATCGCATGAGAAATTTCCTGCGACCACAATAGTATCGCCGAAATTGCAGTTAAAACCGTTCTGGGGATTTGTAATTTCACCGGAAACCACGGGTATGGCAGATTGCTCTTTTTTGCAGGAAATCAATACAGACAGAAATACTAAAAAAGTGTAAAAATCTATTCGCAAGATTTTCAATACATTCAAAAAAAAAGAGTGGTTCTTTGCTCCAATTTTGTACATTTAAATACCTTTTTTCAAAGATACTAAAGTTATTAACAAAGCCGACTTCAGCCGTCGGTTTTAACTAGCTTCGCATCCCTTTTACCAAAATTTTTATCACCCAAAAACGTATAAGTTCTACGGTTCAGTAAATTCAAAAATGTCAGATCAAGGTCAACCTAATTATAACGAATCACTTGCCAAAAAACGTGTTCCAAGCAGCAAGACTGCCATGAATACTTTTCAGGCTCAGCAATTCGGCAAACTTCCCCCGCAAGCATTGGATCTTGAGGAAGCATGTCTGGGTGCTTTGATGCTGGAGAAAGATGCGCTCACAAAAGTGATCGACATTCTTCACCCTGATTCGTTTTATAAAGATTCGCATCGTCTCATTTTTCAGGCGATCAGAAGATTGTTTGAGCGTTCTGAGCCTATCGATATTTTAACAGTTACAAATGAATTAAAGAAAAGCGGCGAGTTGGATATTGTTGGTGGTCCGTATGCCATCACACAATTGACAAATCGTGTTGCTTCTGCTGCAAACATTGAATATCACTCCAGGATCATTTTACAGAAGCACATTCAACGTGAGTTGATCCGCATCTCTGCTGAAACGATCAAGGATGCTTATGAAGATACGTCTGATGTATTCATGCTTTTAGATAAAGCAGAAAAAAATCTCTTCGAAGTTGCTCAGGGAAATATCCGCAGAAATTATCAGGAGATGAGTACGATGGTCAGTGAAGCGTACAAGCAAATTGAGGCTGCACGTTTACATGGTACCGGCGTTACAGGAGTGCAAAGCGGATTCACCGATCTTGATCGTATCACTTCCGGCTGGCAGAAATCAGATCTTATCATCATTGCGGCACGTCCGGGTATGGGTAAGACTGCCTTCGTATTATCGCTGGCAAGAAATGCTGCTATTGGTTTTAACAGACCGATTGCAGTGTTCTCTCTGGAGATGTCATCAGTACAGTTGGTACAACGTATGATCTCTTCCGAGACAGGAATTCCATCCGACAAACTTCGTAAAGGAACACTTGATAATACTGAGTGGCAGAAACTGGTTTCAATGACAGGCAAACTTTCTTCCGCACCTGTTTATATTGATGATACACCATCGTTATCTGTCTTCGATCTCCGTTCAAAATGTCGTCGTCTGAAAGCGATGTACAACATAGAAATGATCGTTGTCGATTACCTACAGTTGATGCGTTCAGATGTTGATGCAAAGAGCGGTAACCGTGAGCAGGAGATCAGTACGATCTCACGTTCATTGAAAGCGCTGGCAAAAGAACTTAATGTTCCGGTAATAGCATTGTCGCAGTTGAGTCGTGCCGTTGAATCACGCGGTGGTTCCAAACGTCCGCAGTTAAGTGACTTACGTGAATCAGGTGCGATCGAGCAGGATGCTGATATGGTTACATTCATCTATCGTCCGGAATACTACGGAATCGAATTCGATGAAGATAACAATCCGACAAAAGGTACAGCAGAGATCATCATTGCCAAGCACAGAAACGGTGCATTGGATACAGTGCGTTTGAAGTTCATCAATCACCTTGCAAAGTTCACAGATCTAGACGCAAGCGAAGCAGATCTAGACGCACCATCAGGAAGTGTAACTACTTTCCCGAATAACAGGATGATAGTGGGGTCGAGGATGAATGATATGAATGAGGATACGCCTTTTTAGATAAAATAGGTGAGTGGCACGCTATGCTTATTCAGTTTTATATTTTCTTTTGCAAACTTTTATATTTGTAATATAACTTCTCGAGGTCTAAAGAGTATTGTTGGTACAATAAGTTCTTGTTAAATTTCATTAATTTTAGATAAATGATGATTCATAAATTAACTGATTTAAACCGGCAAGAGAAAGAGTTGTATGAACAAGTGGAAAGGATTGAAGGCCCACTTGAAATCCGTCGTATTAAAGTAAATGAAAATGGAATTTCGGACAAATATAAAAGTATTCATTCCGAGTATTCAAATCTGGCCACTGAGTCGATAGAAGCACTTAAGCGGGCAGTTTTTTTGCAATGGTACTCCGTTGTTGAACCTTTTGAATTTACAGGTCTAAATGAACTTGATGCAAAGGATTGCAAGAATAATTTTTTATTACTGGAAGTTTTATTGCTCAATGATGATGTAGATTTAGAATTATTGGAAATGATTAAATTTTATTATTCAATCAGTGACTGGTGTTTTTTAAATTACTTGAAGGATAGCAGAGTTTTAAAATTGCTGAAAGGAAACGATGATGATGGCATAAATAAAAATGTTCTTGAAAGCACGAAAGATAGAGGTTTGATGGGTGATTATTGGAATTCGTTGATGAACAATAAATGGTATTAAATAGTAAATTCGCGGAACATTTCAGTGGAAAATTTTAGAAAAGAGAGTTTAATAATTATTTGTAACACACAAACCTATGTATGAATTCAGATGATTTACTTTATAAAATTATAGAATTTACCAGAAAGGAAACCTTTAGTCCTAATATACTAATGTCAAGAGAAACCAGACTTAAAGCTGACCTTGGTATTGATGGAGCAGATGGTTTGGAATTCATTGTAAGTTTTAGCAAGCAATTTAATGTTGATGTTTCTGGATTCAAGTCGGATAAATATTTTGATTGGGAAGGAAATCAATTTTTGACGGTGATTTTTGGGTTAAAAAATAATTCTCTCTTAGATATTACTTTAGGTGATCTTGAAAAAGCAATTGTATATGGTAAATTAGATGACACTGTTCTTGGTTAAGAATTACAACTTTGAATGATAGCTAATAAGAGTTTTTTTCTTCACTCCGAAAATATTTTCTTCCTTAATAACCGAAAAGTTCCCCTTCGGGGATGACAGCGTGCATGATGCAGTTATGTCTGAGTGAAAAAATAAAAAAAATGCGCCCCATAGGCGCGCATTTTTTTTATTTTTTCACTCAGACATAGATACTATTTGCCACGTCATCCCCGAAGGGGACCTTTTCGGTTTCTAAACATACTGTTTCCTAAATTTTCAAACAGACATTTAAATTAAACATCCTGTAATCCCGAAGGTGACCTTTTTTGTTATTTAATATTCGGTCTCCTTCTTTTGTAAAATAAAAAAAACTAAACTTTTTCCTCTTCAAGCATTTGCTTTTCATACAAAGCAGCATACTCTCCATCTTGCTGCATAAGCGTTCCATGATCACCACGCTCTACAATTTTCCCCCCATCCAGAAAAATAATCTCATCCGCATGCTTCACACTCGAAATCCGATGTGAAATGATCAAAGACGTTTTGCCTTTCATGATCTGCTCCAGATTATCTAATATCTTTCTTTCTGTTCCTGTATCAACAGCACTCAGCGAATCGTCGAAGATGAGGATCTTGGGTTGTTTGATGATGGCACGGGCAATGGAGAGTCTTTGTTTTTGTCCGCCGGATAAAGTAATTCCACGTTCGCCGATCATCGTTTCAAACTTTTTCGGGAATTCGTCGATGTTGTCGTAGATCACCGCTTGTCTGGCAGCTGTATAGATCAACTCTGTTTTTGCTTTTGATTCTACCTGATCTGTTAATCCGAATGCAATGTTGTTGGCAATGGAATCACTGAATAGAAATACATCCTGCGGCACATAGCCGGTTTGTTTACGGAGTGAGGTAAGTGAGACGTCTTTGATGTCTGTGTCGTCGACCAGAATGTTTCCACTGGTTGTATCATACATTCGTAATAACAAGTTTGCAATCGTTGATTTACCACTTCCTGTTTTTCCAAGTATCGCTAATGATCTTCCCGGAGTAACCGTGAAGGATACATCTTCTAAAGCTTTGATTCCTGAATCGGGATAAACGAAACTTACATTCCGGAATTCGATCTTGCCGGAAATTTCTTTCGGTTCATTATTGCCTGAAATGATCTCGGGTTCGAGATGTAAAAATTCATTGATCCGTTCCTGAGATGCTGCAGCGCGCTGAATGATAGAAGTAACCCAACCGAGCATTGCAACGGGCCATGTCAGCATGTTTACATATATGATGAACTGCGCAATGTTTCCAAAAGTTGCTCTGCCGGCAATGACTTCCTGTCCGCCGATGTAAACAACAAGCAATGTACTTATACCAACAAGCAATAACATCAATGGAAAAAAGAATGCATTTACTTTTACCAGACTCATATTTTTCTTCAGATACAATTCGCTTTCTTTTGTAAATTCATCGGACACAGAATTTTCTTTGACAAAAGATTTCAGAATACGGATTCCTGAGAAAGTTTCCTGAACGAATGTGCTTAACCGGCTTTGCTGGCGTTGCACTTCTTCGCTTTTTTTATTCATCAGATCACTTACATAATAAATAGAAATGGAGAGCAAGGGAAGAGGAGCCAATACATAGAATGCCATCTTCGTATTAATGGTAAACATGATAAATGTAACACCGACTAATAATCCTGCAAGTGTACTTGTATACATTATCGCCGGACCGACATACATTCTCACGCGACCAACATCTTCGCTGATGCGGTTCATCAAGTCTCCCGTATTATTTCTTCTGTAGAATGCTAAAGAGAGTCGTTGATACTGATTGTAGATCTCATTTTTCAGATCGAATTCAACCAACCTTGACATAACGATGATCGTTTGTCGCATCATGAACATGACAAGTCCTCTTGCCAGTGCAACTGAGATGATCAAAATCAGAAAAGAAAAAACTTCCTTTCTGATCTCGTTTTCGCCATAAGTTGCAATTCCGGATTCGAGTTCTTTCATCATGGTAATGACGGAATCCAGCGAATGACCCAGGATCTGGACGGAATAGATGGCCAAAACCGTTTGTCCGACGACAAAGAACAGTCCCAGAATAAGATGCCTTTTATATTTTAAAAAGTACTTGTTTAAGTGTTTTAATGCTTTCATAATCAATGTACAACGGGTCTTTTTGCTGCCTCGAAAAATAACCCTACCTTTGCCGCTTAAATGCGCAACAAAATTAATCAAGCTATCCTATGATTGAAGTAAAAGATGTGAAAGAGGTCGCAAATGCAACCGGCTTTGTATTTGGCAACCCTTCATTTTCAGACCACGAACAGATCGTTTTTTGTCACGATAAAGGTACCGGTTTAAAGGCAATAATTGCAATTCATAATACAACTTTAGGTCCGGCATTAGGCGGGACGAGAATGTGGAATTATAAAACAGAAGCAGAAGCATTGAATGATGTACTTCGTTTATCGCGTGGTATGACTTATAAAGCAGCCATTTCAGGTTTGAAATTAGGCGGTGGAAAGGCAGTGATCATTGGTGATTCAAAAACTGATAAGACTCCTGAGATGTTCATTAAATTCGGACAATTCATTGAGTCGTTGAATGGTAAATATATCACTGCTGAAGATGTGGGAACATCGACAGGCGATATGGTAAATGTTTCCAAATCTACAAAACACGTTACCGGTTTACCTGAAACAATGGGTGGTGGTGGAGATCCTTCTCCGGTTACTGCTTATGGTGTGTTTATGGGGATGAAAGCTTCTGCAAAACAAAAGTGGGGAACAGATTCATTGAGTGGAAAGAAAATTGCCATTCAGGGAATCGGGCACGTTGGAGAAAATCTGGTTCGTCTTGTTTCTGAAGAAGGAGCAAAAGTATTTATTACAGACATCAATCAGGATACACTTAAAACGATCTCAGCAAAATATAATGCAGAAGTAGTTTCTTTAGATGGAATTTACGATGTTGACATGGATATTTACGCTCCTTGTGCATTAGGTGCAACTTTGAATACAGAGAATATCGCCCGATTGAAATGTGGTGTTGTTTCAGGTGCAGCAAACAATCAGCTTGCTGATGAATTTGTTCACGGGCCAATGCTTGAAAGTAAAGGAATTCTTTATGCTCCGGATTTTCTGATCAATGCCGGTGGTTTAATAAATGTTTATTCTGAATTACACGGCTACGACAGAAAAGTTGCTATCCAGCATACTGAAGCTATCTATGATACGACTTTAGAAGTTTTCAAAAAAGCTACTACGGAGAAAATTTCTACGATCGAAGCAGCTAAGAAAATTGCGGAAGAACGCATAGCAGGTTCCCGACAGTAAGTAGTGAGTGGTAAGTGGCGAGTAGCACTGCTTACCAGCTTCAAGTGATTTCATTAATTCACTTGTATTCCAGTTTCAAATAAAATTAACTACTTCCAGTTTTAGTACGTGGTGCTACTTACCACTCACTATTTACCACTTACCAATATCACAAAGTACTTTCTCAATGTTAAGCAGACGTCAACTCCGAATAAAAGTCCTCCAAGCCCTTTACGCTTTTTTTCAGGCGGAGAAGAGTGACCTTGCTATTGCGGAGCGGGAGATGATAAGGAGTGTAGATAAGGTATATGAATTGTATATCTACTTATTGCTTTTTGTAAAAGAACTTGCCGATTCAGATCAGAACGATGCGGATGATCTTCACACGAAGTTTTTCCCAAATAAGACTGAGCTTGCAGCTAAACACAGACTTTTCAATCTGCGTTTCATTCTTGAAATGGAGAAAGATCCGGAATTTATCCGTCAGTTGAATCGTACAAAGATGAGCTGGCAGAAAGAACAGGATCTGATCAGAAAGATATTTCTGGAAATAAAGAAATCAGATGAGTACAGAAGTTTTCTGGAAAATGACGATGCATCTGAAAGGGATTTCCTGACAACGGTTTTCAAAAAATTCATCGAGAAGTCGGATGCAATTCAGCATCATATTGAAGAAGAGAATATTTTCTGGAATGAAGATTTCGATTTTATCATGCATATTATCGGTCGTACGATGAAGAATTTTTACGACACAGATAAGTTTGAATTGTTGCCTTTGTACAAAGACGAAGACGACGATAAGGAATTCGCAAGAAAACTTTTCAATCAGACGATCCTTCATAATAAAGAGTTTGAAGAAGCGATCAGCGAAAGAACAAAGAACTGGGAAGTAGACAGGATTGCATTAATGGATATTCTCATATTGAAGATGGCCTTGACAGAACTGGTAACATTCCCGAATATTCCAGTGAAAGTTACCATTAATGAATTCATTGATATTTCAAAAGATTTCAGTACCCCTAAGAGTAAACAATTTGTAAACGGTGTTTTGGATAAACTTGCAATTGATTACAAGGAGCAAGGTAAGATCAATAAAACCGGTAGGGGATTATTAGGTTAATAACGTAAAACAAAATTTATAGATGATGAAAACAATGTTCAGGCACTATGCAATAGTATTATGTATACTGGTACTTGCATCTTGCTCATCAAAGAAGAATTCCGAAGTTCCGGAGAATGCAATCAATACGGATGTTGTAAATAATCCTGCAACCGCCTCTCAGAGTGTGGACCCGAAAGACAATGTTCCTGTTTACGAATTTGAATCAGAGGAGCATGATTTCGGACAGATCATAGAGGGTGAAAGTGTTTCTTTTGCTTTTAAATTCAAGAATTCCGGAAAGGGTGACCTTGTGATCCGATCTGCCAATGGTAGTTGTGGATGTACAGTTCCTGAGTTTCCGAAAGATCCGGTAAAACCAGGTGAAACAGGAATCATCAATGTAACATTCAACAGCGAAGGTCGTGAAGGGTTGCAGACAAAGACAGTGACATTAATAGCGAATACTATTCCCAATACACATGTGCTTACGATCAAAGGCAATGTAGTTAAACAAGACAAATAAAAATCAATCTCTCCCAGACACATGAATACATTAAATTCAATTTTATTACAATCACAGCAAGGTGGTGGTGCAATGCAACTTGTATTTTTAGTTGCTATCATAGTAGTGTTTTACTTTTTCATGATCCGTCCTCAGATGAAAAAGCAGAAGCAGGAAAAAGAATTTCGTGAATCAATCCAGAAAGGTGCGAAGATCGTTACTATCGGCGGAATACATGGCCGGATCCTGGAAGTGAACGACACAACTTTTATGGTTGAAATTGATACAAATGTGAAAGTTCGCCTGGAGAAATCTGCTATTTCTGCAGATGCAACACGTGCGCTGAACCCTGCCGTTTCAACGCCTGCAAAGTCATAATTATTTCGTACTATTGAAGGTGGAGTTTTTATCGTGAAAGACGTAAATCAAAACCTTGTACCCAATCAGCCGAAGAAACGGCTCCTGCTGAACAGAAGATTTTCAGTTGTACTCGTGTGCTTTGGTATTGCCTCATTGTTTTGGTGTCTGATCGCGCTTTCCAATTATTATAATACACGGATCAGTATACCGGTAACATATGTCAATATTCCCGGGAAAAAAGTTGTGATCAACGATCTTCCAAAAGAGATCTCTGTGGTAGTCAGAACAAGTGGTTTCAGGATCATAGCTTTCGGTTTTGATAAAAAGCAGGATCCGATTGAGATCGATGTAGCCTCCAAGATGAAATCCACTTCAGTTTCTTCCGGCTTCATGTCACTTGCGACAAAAGCATTTTTGCCCGATTTCAATCAACAACTCGGGAAAGATGTTACGGTTTCCGGATTTGAACCGGATTCAATTATTTTCAATTTCCGTGACCGTGTTACACAATCCGTTCCTGTGCTGATCGATCTCAAAGCAAGTTTTGCCCGTCAGTTTGATACCAGTGGAACTCCATTCGCCACACCTGCCTTTGTGGAAGTATCCGGTCCGCCATCGGTTTTGTCTAAATTAAAATTCATTAAGACCGAACTTGTTGAAACAGGTGAATTGAAATCTACCTTGAAACGGAAGGTGAATCTTGTAAAGAATAAATTGCTTACATACGACATTTCAGAAGTGACTGTCACAATTCCGGTGGAAAAATTTACAGAAGGAACTGTTGAAATTCCTGTCAATCCGGTGAATGTCTCGCGGGGATTTACATTGAAGACATTTCCTGAAAAAGTAAAGGTCAGATACGTAACATCATTAAGTGATTTCAATAAAGTTTCTCCTGCAATGTTTGATGCAATTGTAGACGCAACCAATCTGGAGAATACACATCCGGATAAGATCTCTATCCAGCTTATTACAAGGCCTTCTTTTGTCAGATCTGCAACTGCAGATCCTGAGCGTGTCGATTATATTCTCCGTAAGCAATGAAAATAGTCGGGATAACAGGTGGTATCGGAAGCGGAAAATCGGTAGTCTGCAAGATCTTCGAACAACTGAAGATCCCTGTCTACGAAGCTGATTCTGCTGCTAAACTTTTGTACGACAAGTATCCCGAATTAAAACAAAGTATAAAAGAACTTGTTTCTGAAGAAGCGATTGACAAAAATGGAAATATCAATCGCAAGAAACTTGCAGAGATCGTTTTCAACGACGATGAAAAGCTTGCAGTCCTCAATAAACTTGTGCATCCACTTGTGAAATGGGATTTTGAAAACTGGGTCGATAGTCACAAAGGTTTTCCATATGTCCTTAAAGAAGCGGCCATCTTATTTGAGAGTGGAGCAAACAAACAATGCGATCAGGTCATAGCAGTGATCTCTCCACTGGAACTCCGCATTGAAAGAATCCGTCAGCGCGATAAAAAATCAAAAGCAGAGATCGAAAAGATCATTGCTACTCAGCTTAGCGATGAAGAACTTATCAGGCGTTCTGATTTTGTTATCTATAATGATGAGATCCAGATGTTGGTGCCGCAGGTTTTGAAGATACATTCGGAAATACTTCAATAGTTTAAATTATCATTTAAAAATTTTTCGTGGGTACTGTAAACAACTTCCTAACCAAAACCAAATCCGGTCTCTATTGTTTTGCAGGGGATTTTTATCTGGATCCGGTGCGGAGTATGCATAGGGCTGTAGTATCGCATGCACATGGTGATCATGCTGTGGCGAATAATGGACTGGTGTATTGTACAGCGCCTACAAAGGCATTCATGGATCATCGTCATGGGTTGAGGTTGTTCACGCAGTTTAATGTTGTGGAATATGGCAAACCGTTTTTTCTTAATGATGTCAGCATAACATTTTATCCTGCAGGACACATGCTTGGAAGTGCGCAGATCCTGATGGAATATGCAGGAGAACGTTATTTATACACCGGTGATTTTAAGACACAGGCAGATACGAGCTGTGAAGCATTTGAATATATAAAATGCGATCATCTGATTACTGAAACAACATTTGCTTCACCGGAATACGAACATCCTGATCCTGTAAAAGTACTTGAAGAACTTGCAGCAGAAAATGTCAATGTTGTGATCGGTGCATATGCAATTGGAAAAGCGCAAAGGATCAGTAAACTCATCACAGAAAAATTTCCTGAGATTCCTGTGTATGTTCATCCGGAGATAATTCCTTTCAATGATATCTATTCATCATTCGGATTTGATCTTGGAAGCTGGAAACCATATCGCAGGACAGAATTCAAAGAGCAGGAGCGGAGTTTTTATATTGTCTCTCCGTCGCAGTTCAGACGATTTTCACGAAATAAAAATGTGATGAAAGTTTTCGCTACAGGATGGAAGCAATCCTACTATGAATGTGACCGCGTCTTACCCATCAGTGATCACGCTGACTGGAATGGTTTACTGGAAATGATCAGACAAAGTAATCCATCGAAAATTTATACAGTTCATGGTGATGGAACATTTCTCAAACAGCATCTTTCAGATTCAAAAATATCTGTAGAGATCTTATAGGAACTTATTATTGAGTTCAGTTCCTCTCAGAGGAATTTCACCTTTTCCCTGACGGATCAGCACCGGTTCATTTCCTGTACAATCAATAACAGTTGAAGGTTCGAATTCACTCATTCCGCCATCAACCACAATATCAACCTGAGACCCGAATCGCTCATCGATCACTTCAGGATCTGTAACGTAATCATAGAACTGATCGTCATCGTGAACAGAAGTTACCATCAACGGATTTCCCAACGCTTCAATGATAGCTTGTGCAATAGTATTATCAGGCACACGGATCCCGATAGTTTTTTTGTTCGATTTAAAAATTGCCGGAACATTATTGTTGGCATTTAAGATAAAAGTAAACGGTCCGGGCAAAGAGTTTTTCATCAGACGAAAAATCTCAGTATTGAAAGGTTTTGTGAATTCTGAAATATTACTGAGCCCTGAACATAGAAAAGAAAAATTTGCTTTCTCGGGTTTGATATCTTTTAAGCGACAGATCCTTTCCATGGCTTTCGAACTATGAATATCTCCTGCAAGTGCATACACCGTATCAGTCGGAATAATAATTATTCCACCCGTCTTTAGTGTTTGTACGATCTGGTCGATGTATTTTTCATTGACCGTTTTACCTTGGAACCTGAGGATCATGTTCAAGTTATTATTTAAAATGAAATATAATTCCGGAATGCGGATTTCGGATTTCGGAATTGGTGCGTTGTAGGCAATTTTATATCTAAATTTAATAATTGTGTATTAAAAAATTCGAATATACTTGCCAGGTACCCATTCCGAAATCCGAAATCCGCATTCCGAAATCTTTATTTCACACCTTTAGCATCCGCCAAAAACTTCGCCAACCCTGAATCCGTTAAAGGATGTTTAAGCAAATCAAGAATTGCATTCAATGGACAAGTGGCAACATCAGCACCTGCTTCTGCACAACGAACGATATGTAACGGACTGCGGATAGATGCAGCAAGTACTTGTGTTTCGAAATCATAATTTTGATAGATGTAAACGATCTGTTCGATCAGTTCGATTCCATCCTGGTTGATATCATCAAGTCTTCCAAGAAAAGGGGAGACATAAGTCGCACCGGCTTTTGCAGCTAACAATGCTTGTCCTGCAGAAAACACGAGTGTACAATTTGTTTTAATACCTTTTTGAGAAAAATATTTCAATGCCTTCACACCGTCTTTGATCATCGGAATTTTCACGACGATCTGCGGATGAAGTGAAGCAAGCATTTCACCTTCATCGACCATTCCCTGAAAGTCAGTAGAAATAACTTCAGCACTTACATCACCTGAAACAGTATTGCAGATGTCGACATAGTGCTTCAGGATATTGTTTTGTCCGGTAATACCTTCTTTAGCCATCAGAGAAGGATTTGTAGTTACACCATCAAGAACCCCAAGATCTTCGGCTTCTTTAATCTGTGCTAAATTGGCTGTATCAATAAAGAATTTCATGTAGGTGAATTTTGCCTGCGAAGATAGCGATTGATTTCGGATTGGGAACTTGGTGAATACAGAATCCTGTTGCAGAAGATATATTTAATTGCGGATTTCGGAATGCGGATTTCGGATTGGCAAAGGTGAGATTAGAAAGCAGGCCCCCTTATGTTGATATGTAATTAACTTATTAAATGCCTGAACGGTTCTTGTGTGGGGAGTCAACGCGCTGCGCGAAAACATTTGAAAAGTAATAGTATAGAAGAAAAAATGGGTAAGCTTACTATATCGCACCGCTCAACCGCAGATCCTTGCTCCGTTCCCGGCCTGGGGAGGTTAGCAGGAGCTGGTCGTATAGGACTTACCCGCTGCAAAAGTAAGAAAATCATTAATTCATACCAGATAATTTCATTATTTTCAATAAAAAAAGTATGATTTTCGGTAGTTGAATACTGTGTTGAAAAAGCAGGTTCTATCTTGTTCAAAAGTAGGCTATTACCGTAGGCACTTTCTTTTGTCTATTAAAGGATTTCGTGTAGGTTTGTAGCAAACATCATATAGAATGGAAAACACTCGTACTCAAAACAAAATCTCCATGACTTACGGGGCCATTTGTGGTCTGGTCAGTATTGTGCTTTTTCTGCTGTTCTATTTTATGGGAACAGATATTCAAAGCAGAGCACCTCAATACTTAAGTTACGCAGTACTGGTCATTGTGATCATCATGGGAATTAAATCCTATCGCGACCAGGATCTGGGTGGGTATATCAGTTATTCAAAAGCTCTGGGGACGGGAACCTTAATTGCATTATACAGTGGTATCATCAGTGCAGCCTTCTCTATTATTTTTTTCATGTTCATTGCTCCGGAAATGACCGAACAGATCATTGCTGCTGCTCAGGAAAATATGGCCAAACAAGGGATGTCTGAAGAGCAAATGCAGATGGGCATCGATTGGACAAGGAAATTTATGCAACCGACCTGGTTATTCACCTTCTCAGTACTGACGACAGTATTTCTGGGCTTTGTATTTTCATTGTTAATCGCAGTTTTCCTGAAGAAAGAAGATTCGCCATTTAAATCAAACATTGGTTAATCAGGCAGTGGATATATCGGTTGTCATCCCACTTTACAACGAAGAGGAATCGTTGCAAGAACTTTGCGACTGGATCGTAAGGGTCATGAATGCGAATAATTATTCGTACGAAATTATCCTGATCGATGATGGAAGTAAAGATAGATCATGGGAAGTAATAGAAAATCTTTCAACGCAAAATACAGCGATCAAAGGCATTCGGTTTCGCAGGAATTATGGTAAGTCTGCTGCCTTGAATGAAGGGTTTATTGCTTCACAAGGAAGGGTTCTTATCACAATGGACGCTGATCTGCAGGATAGCCCTGATGAAATTCCGGGCTTATACGACTTGATCGCAAAAGACGGATACGATCTGATCTCCGGATGGAAAAAGAAACGGTATGATCCATTATCAAAAACAATTCCTACGAAATTTTTCAATTGGGCGACTAGAAAAATGTCCGGGATAAATAATCTTCACGACTTTAACTGCGGACTGAAATCTTACAGACGGGATGTTGTGAAGAGTATAGAAGTTTATGGTGAAATGCATCGCTATATACCTGTCATCGCCAAGTGGGCCGGATTTTCAAAGATAGGAGAGAAGGTTGTTGAGCACAGGGCCCGGAAATACGGTGTTACCAAGTTCGGACTTGAGCGATTTATCAATGGGTTTCTTGACTTATTATCGATTACGTTTGTTTCACGTTTCGGAAAGAAGCCAATGCATCTCTTCGGATTACTCGGAACACTGATGTTTGTAATCGGTTTTATTGCCTCATTATACCTTGGAGCAAGTAAATTGTATAGCGTTTACCATAATTACGCTGCAAGGTTGCTTACTGAAAGACCTTCATTTTATATTGCACTTACTTCAATGATCATAGGAACGCAATTATTTCTGGCAGGTTTTATCGGTGAACTGGTCTCCCGTTCATCGCCGGAAAGGAATAAATACCTGATCGAAAAGAAGTGTAATCTCTGAGGACTTAAATATAAAAAAATTGAAAGCAGTTATAGTCGGACCGGCATATCCTCTTCGTGGCGGCATCGCTGATTTCAATGAAGCGCTTGCTATTGCTTTTCAGAAAGAGAGTATTCAGACTACATTGTACTCTTTCTATTTTCAATATCCGGAATTTCTGTTTCCGGGTAAAACGCAAAAGGCAACCGGAGAAGTAAATCCGGAACTGAAGATTTCTACAACAATTAGTTCGGTTAACCCTTTATCGTGGTTTAAGACAGCAAATAAAATTGCGAACGAAAAACCGGATTTTGTCATCATCAGATATTGGCTGCCTTTTATGGCCCCTGCTTTAGGTACAATCGCCAAGTTATTGCGAAGAAGATCCATTCATGTTATTGCGATTACGGATAATGTCATTCCCCATGAAAAACGTCCGGGTGACAAAATGTTCACGAAGTATTTTGTAAATAATTGCGATGGATTTATTACCATGTCAAAATCAGTACTGAACGACCTTTCAACATTTACTTCTTCATTAAAAAAGAAATTCCTGCCACATCCTGTCTATAATATTTTCGGTGATTCAGTCTCTAAAAAAGAAGCCAGAGTAAAATTGAATATACCCGAAAATGATAAGCTTATTCTTTTCTTCGGTTTCATTCGTTCATATAAAGGTCTTGATCTTTTGATTGAAGCCATGAATGAACCTGAAATGAAAGAACTAAATGTCAGATTACTTATCGCAGGAGAATTTTATGAGGACAGTAAGCCGTATCTTGACAGGATCAGTGAACTGAATGGAGAGAACAGATTCATTCTGAATACATCATTCATAAGCAAGGAAGATGTAAAATATTACTTTTGTGCTGCCGACCTGGTTGTGCAACCATATAAAAGTGCTACACAAAGTGGGATCACGCAGATCGCTTATTATTTTGGCAGACCGATGCTAGTTACCAATGTTGGTGGACTGGCAGAGATCGTAGCAGATAAAAGAGTCGGATATGTTACGGAGAGAAATGCTCGCTCCATTTCAAGTGCAATTTCTGATTTTTATACAAACAACCGTGAGAGTGCTTTTTCTCAGAATGCTTTAGCGGATAGTGAAAAATTTTCATGGAAAACCTTTACAAACGGAATACTAGAACTAAACAATGAGATCAGCTCTTCATAGAATATATTTTTTACTTTTAATTATAATCGCTTCAAATGCACAAGCAGCTGTTGTAACAGGTCATGTTGTGGATGAAAAGAACCAGCCATTGTCGTTCGTAAGTGTTTTCATTGCAGGGACAAGCATTGGTACAACAGCAAATGTCGAAGGGGAATACAGGCTAGAACTGAATCCTGGGACGTATGACCTTACATATAAAATGATCGGTTATACAGCAAAAGTAGAGAAAGTGAATGTACAGAATACTACGATCACTATCAATATGCAGTTGAATCAAGAATCGATCAACCTGAAGGCAGTTGTTATCAGGGCAGATGCTGAAGATCCCGCATATGAGGTGATCAGGAATGCGCAGAAGAAAAGAAAATTTTACAGGGACCAGATAAAGGAATTCAAATGTGATGCCTATGTTAAATCAACACAAAGGCTGACCGATCATCCAAAGTCCTTTATGGGAGAAAAAGTAAATGTCAATGAGTTCATGGATACGACAACCAAAATGTTTTATCTGAGTGAATCAGTTTCGCATTTGTTTTACAAATACCCGAAAAGTTTCAAAGAAGAAATGATCAGCAGTAAAGTCAGTGGTTCTGCACGCGGATACAGTTTTAATCAGTCAGCCGATGTATTGGTAAATTTGTATGATAATCTGGTAGATCTTTCTTCAATCACTCCACGAGGCATTGTATCGCCGATCAGTGCAAATGCATTTTTTTCATATAAGTACAGACTGGAAGGGACTTTCATTGAGAATGGGAAGACGATCAATAAGATCTCTGTCATTCCAAAGCGGAAATCTGATCCTGTATTCACGGGAACGATTTATATAACTAACGACGACTGGTATATCAACAGTGCTGATCTGTTTATTACGAAAGAGCAGCAAATGGAATTCATCGATACGTTCAGGATCAGGGAGACATTTATGACGATTGACGGCGATAAAATCCTTCCTTTCAATCATCAGTTAAGTTACACTTTTGGATTTGTCGGATTCAAAGGGGATGGTGTAGTGATTGGCGTTTTCAATAATTACCAACTTGATGGTGTAAAGCCTGAGGGTTTTGCGAAAGGTGAAATTATGAAAGTGAATGCCGGTTCTAACAAAAAAGACTCTTCCTATTGGGAAACGGTCCGTCCAATTCCATTAACTAACGATGAAGCAGTGGATTATCGCCGACGCGACAGTGCACAGGTTGTGAAAGAATCGAAGGCCTATCTTGATTCGGTTGACAGGGTCAATAATAAATTCACCGCAGGAGCATTGATCAAAGGTTATTACTGGGATAATTCATATAAGAAAAGGTCATATGGCATCACATCGCCTTTGCTGGAAACGGGATTCAATACAGTTGAAGGTTGGAATTCAAGAATGGACGGGACTTTTTATCAGTCGTATGGAGAGGACGAGGCAAAAGAATTTTCTATCAACACAACAATCCGGTATGGCTTTTCTAATACCCATTGGAATGCAAATTCTTTGTTTAACTACCGGTATAGTAAGATGAAGAATGCATCTGTGACACTAAATCTTGGGACAGGTGTACAGCAGTTTAATTCAGCAGCACCTATCTCACCATTCATAAATTCAGTTTACACACTTTTTGGAGAACAGAATTATATGAAGTTGTATGAACAGCGCTTTGCAGATTTTACTTATCGCAGTGAAATATTCAACGGGCTTGACTGGAAATGGAATGTCACTTACTCTCAAAGAGAGCGTCTTTCAAATTCATCAGATTACAAAGTGCGTGATATCGAAGGAAGAGAGTACAGTTCGAATACTCCGTCGATTTATGAAGCGGAAGGAATTGGTTTCCCAGTGAATGAAGCTTTTATTGTAGAACTGGAGACCAGGATCCGTATTGGACAGAAATACATCAGCAGGCCGGAAGCAAAGTACAATTTAGGTACAAAATTTCCGACAATCCGAGTTGGGTATAAAAAGGGATTTGAGTTTGCCGGAAGCGACATTGATTTTGACCTTCTCAAGTTGCAGTTAGACGATCAGATGGAAATTGGATTGTTGGGACGATTGAATTATAAAGTGGTATATCGAAAGATGCTTTCTGAAAAGAAGATTTTTGCGACGGATTACATTCATTTCAATGGAAACAAGACAGCTTTATCGAATTTCAATCTTGATGAATTCAGGAATCTGCCATATTATGACTTTAGCACCAGCAATTACGGAATGGAGATCCACGCTGAACAGAATTTTGGCGGCTTTTTTCTGAATAAGATCCCATTGATAAGAAAATTGAAGCTTAGAGAAATCGTTGGTTTCCATTTTCTGCGAACCGATCTTTTGAGCAACTATATGGAATTTAGTGCCGGAGTAGAGAAGATCGGGCTTTTACGTTTTGAAGTATACACCTCACTGAATGATGGTAAGCGAGGCAACTTCGGCATAATGGTCGGTTCTAAATTAAATTTGTCGAGATAACCTTCATCTTTTTATAACTCCAATTCACAATATATTGGCAATCATAAGAAAGTAAAATTATATTTGCGCACGATTTACATCAAAATTTAATATGGCAAAAACAGCTCTCAAAAGTAAGATCATTAAACAAAAGAAGTACGATTTACCTATGTATCTGCAACCGAAGATCAAGGATCCGATTGCATACATGAAGAAGTCTTTCAGAAAAAATAAGAAGGAGTATGTTAAATTTTTGAAGAATATCGATAAAGGTAAGTTAAGTATAAGAGGACTTGATAGTCTGGCATCCGGATTAAACGAAAAGGCCTTTAAGACGATTGACTGTCTGAATTGCGCAAATTGCTGCAAAACGATGACACCAACCTATACAAAAGCTGATGTAAAGAAGATCTCCAAGCATTTAGGTATGAGTGTTCATCAGTACCATGAAAAGTATCTGGAAAAAGATAAGACAGGTGATTACATGAACGTGAAACAACCGTGTCAGTTTTTAAGAAAAGATAATAAATGCTCAATTTATCCCGTGCGACCGAAAGATTGCAGCGGATTTCCACATACTCAGAGTAAGAATTTCAAACAATTCATACCGGACACACACATTCAGAATATTGAATATTGTCCAATAACAATGTATGTCGTGGAAAATATGTTCGACAGAGTAGTTAAACAGGGATTGACAAACGTTTCATCAAAAAACGCATGATCGTTTTTTCCCTGATTTTGACCATGCAATGCCAATTGACTCATTTTAGTTAATTTCTTACCTTAGCATTATGAAGAAATCACTTCTCGCAATTGCATTGATGTTTTCAACATCCGGATTTGTATCAGCACAAGAAACAAAGGCTGAACCCAAGCAAAAAGTAAAGGCCGGTTTCGGACTGACTGTTGTACAGGAACAAGCCGAATTCCCCGGAGGTAGTGATAGTCTGCAATCTTTTTTACAAAAGAATTTGTCTTACCCTGAAAAAGCCAAAACCGATAAAGTCTCAGGAAAGGTTTATGTCAGTTTTAATGTATCCGAAACAGGAAAGATCATCGACGCCAAGGTCATCAGCGGAGTAAGTCCGGAACTCGATAATGAAGCTTTAAGAGTAGTAAATGCAATGCCCACATGGAAACCCGGAACTGCTTCGGGCAAACCTGTGAAGGTTCAGTATATTTTGCCGATTGATTTTGTGGTGCCGAAGCAGGTTAAAAGTGAAAAGTGAAAAGTGAAAAGTGTGACGAAGTCAAGGTACTTTCGATTTATTAGGTAGCACGTTTTTCAGTTTTCATTTTAATAGGTTATTAATAAAATTTCCATCTTTTGAAAAAATATTTCGACATTAACTTTTTTATTTCAATTACATTTTTACCTTTGGTTTTATAACAAAAGTTTTAAAGAGTTTTTTCAAAGTGCGATTTAGTGATTGAATGACTTGATTGCAATGTGTTGATTATTTATTTTTCATAGGAGAAATTGCAATTTTGTTGAGAGTAATTTTGATAAATTCTTTTTGAGTTCAGTTGTAGTAAAAACAATTTTAATTTTTTAAAACCATATACAAATGAAAAAATACCTACCTACCTACCTACCTACCTACCTACCTGCTTGCCTTTTTTCTGGTAATT
>JBMQEM010000101.1:0-23307 GCA_049363815.1 Bacteroidota bacterium | reverse complement strand
AACATGTCTTTGATGGAACATTTGTATGTCGACAGGATAGATTATTGTCCATTCGGCAATTCGCGCCCGTTCAGGATCCGGATCAAAAATCAGTATAACGACAACTACGATTATTTTTATGTGAAACTTGCTGATGCTTCACGTGTATATGGACTCGAATTCGAAGATATACTTTCACCTAACCGTATCAATTATATGGTTGATTCCGATACGTTGATAGAAGAACATATTATTGGAATTCCGGGTGATCAATTCATACAAAATAATCTACGCGATCTTACAGTGAACCATACACGGCTTGCGAAAGAGTTCATTAAGTTTAATGAAAGATGTTTTGTGCGACTGCTTGGTGATATGCGCTCGTATAATTTTATCATCGACATGACGGCTGATTTTGATGACACTCAATTCCGGTTTCGTGCAATCGATTTTGACCAGCAATGCTACGAAGGGAAAAAAAATCTGTACCTGCCGCAATTCTTCAAAGAAAACAATCCATATGTTGACCTGTGTGTAAAATACATGAACAAGGAAACCATTCTTCAATACCAACTGGAAGAGCGTTCGCTGATCTATCGAAGAATGAAAACTGCAAGGTTCCGTCTGGCTTCGCTGCTTGAAGTAATGGAAGGGGATGAGATCAGCCAAAAGGATAAAGTACTTCAACTACGGGAAGAACTCGCTGTGCATTACAAATCTGACCGATTCAGAAAATGTAAAAATATGGGACAGATCATGAAAGTGAGTCTGGACATGGTTTCGATACACTGATACTTGAAAATTCGTCTTTTGTGATTACCAATCAGTAATATGGAAATAAGAACTTTCCCGGGAATATTTATTAAACTAACCGATTGTAATTCAATACTATATAGTTCAATCTGCAATTGGTAAATTATCTGATCTCCCATCACTTATTACCGATCTGAACAAATAAAAAATAATTGGTTAATCTTGGTTAACGAGCCAATTTATCTTTAGTTTTATCCTAATTTCGCCCGGTAACAGGAATTCTTGTATGACTAAAAAATATTCAACTCTTTTTTTTGCATTGCTATTTGCTATAGTCAATGTCAAGGGTCAAACGAGCTGGACATTACAGCAATGTCTGCAAAGAGCGCTCGACTATAATATCACGATCAAGCAATCTGCATTAAACAATGAGATCGACAAGATCTCAGTTGATCAGAATACAGCAGCTTTATTTCCAAGTCTCAATGGAAGTGCTTCACAGAATTATTATTATGGAAAAAGCATTGATCCGAATACGAACTCTTATACAACACAGCAGGTAAAATCAAATTCTTTTTCGCTCAGCAGTTCTGTTTCAATTTTCGAAGGATTCACCATTCAGAATACTTTGAAACAAAGTAAACTCAACTATCTCTCTTCACAGAATGATCTGCAAAAGATCCGGAATGATATTTCCCTGAATGTCGTGAATTATTTCCTTCAGATAATGTACAATCAGGAACTTTTGAAAATCACAAACGATCAGGTCGAAGCGTCGAAGGTTCAGCGGGACAGGATGAAGCGGATGTATGATTTAGGCTCTGTAAGTAAAAGTAACTATCTTGATCTTGAATCACAGTTTGCTGCAGACGAAGTCCGGTTAATACAAGCTCAGGCACAGTATGAACAATCCATATTGTCACTCACTCAGCTTTTAGAAATAGATTCAGTTGAAAATTTTTCAATTGCATCTCCGGAAATTACAATTCCGGAAGTTGACCTGAATCAGTTTAATACAAATGCTATTTATGCTAAAGCACTGACCAATCAGCCGGATATAAAAAGTTCAGAATACAAAGTCCTTAGCTCTGAGAAATTATTGGCAATCGCAAGGGGGAATTACTATCCGCGTATTTTTGCCAGCGGTTCACTAAGTACCAATTATTCAAATTCAAGTCAAAGTATTGTGGATTTTACTACCGGTCCGCCGATATCCACTTTAACAGGTTACACATCTGGAGGCGATGATGTTTATACCGTAACTCCCAATGTTACGCCGGTTTTCAGGGAAACTCCTTTCAGGGATCAGATCGATAATAATCTCGGTAAGTCTGTCGGTATAACTCTTCAGATTCCAATCTTCAATGGGCTCTCTGCAAGAAGTAATGTGAACAGGGCAAAGCTGAATTACCAGATCACGCAGCTTAATCACGAGTCTGTAAAAAAGAATTTATATAAAAGTGTACAACAGGCAGTGATCGATGCAACTTCATCCTACAAAAAATATGTAGCAGGACAGAGAAGCATGGAGGCACTGGAGGAATCATTCAAGTTTAATGAGAAGAGTCTGGAGTTTGGTGCTATCTCTACGATTGATTTCTTAACAGCAAAAAATAATTTTGCAAAAGCGCAGGCAGATCTGCTGCAGGCAAAATATGATTATATCTTCCGTGTAAAGATCATAGATTTTTACGAAGGAAAACCACTGACATTTTAATTTCTGATATATGCAGAAGAAGAAAAAAAATAATATTTTGAAATGGCTGATCATTGCTGTGATCGTGCTGATAATATTTGCAATTGTAGGTAAGAAAGCCGGCTGGATCGGTGGCGCAGAGAAGAAACAGGTGGCAACAGAGAAAGTTGAGAAGCGTGATATCATTGAGATCGTATCTGCAAGCGGAAAGATTCAGCCTGAAGTCGAAGTTAAGATCTCTCCTGATGTCTCCGGTGAGATCGTCGAATTGAATGTCAAAGAAGGTGATCGTGTAAAGAAAGGACAACTGCTTGCTAAAATACTTCCGGATATTTATCAGTCATATCTTGACAGAGCCAATGCCGCATTGAATTCTTCAAAAGCAAATCTGGAAAATGCTAAATCGAGATTATTGCAATCACAGTCACAATTGGAGAAATCAAGGCTGACCTATGAACGTAATAAAAAATTATACGATGAAAAACTCATCTCTCCTGCTGACTGGGAATCCGTTCGCTCAGCTTACGAAGTTGCAAAGGCAGAGGTAGATGCTTCGATTCAAAACGTTTCTGCTTCTGATTTTGGTGTAAGAAGTTCCGAAGCTACAGTGAAAGAGTCTCAGGATAATTTAAGAAAGACAACGATCTTTGCACCTGTTGATGGTACCATTTCCAAATTAGGTGTTGAAAAAGGTGAACGTGTCGTTGGAACTTCTCAGATGGCAGGAACAGAAATGTTTGTACTTGCTGATCTCAATGAAATGGAAGTAAGTGTCGATGTAAATGAAAATGATATCGTGCGGGTTCATGTAGGAGATACGGCAATCATTGAAGTCGATGCTTATATCGGAAAGAAATTCAAAGGAGTAGTAACCGAAGTGGCAAATTCTGCCAATGTAAGCGGAATGAGCGTTGACCAGGTTACTAATTTCACAGTTAAAGTGAGAGTATTACGCGATTCATACCTTGATATCATAGATAAAGAGCATCCTGAAAGAAATGTTTTCAATCCGGGAATGTCAGCTACAGTAGATATCCGCACCAAGCGGGTTTCAGATGCTTTGTCTGTGCCAATTCAATCTGTCACCACCCGCGATACAACAGGAAATATGGCGTCTGAATCAAAGTCTTTTGGAAATCAGGAAATGAAAGATCAGACTGACCTTGAAGTGAAGGATACAAAAAATAAGGCAGAAGAGGTAGAGAAAAAAGACATTGAATGTGTTTTTGCAATTGAAAATGGAAAAGTGAAACTGATCCCGGTTGTAATTGGAATTCAGGATAACAATCACATTGAGATCAAGAGCGGATTGAAGGAAGGACAGGAAATTGTTTCTGCACCATATAGTATGATCGCCAAAACTTTGAAAGATGGTGATGTTATTGAAGTGGTTCAGAAAGACAAGCTTTATTCTGTTGAGAAAAAATAACAGCAATGCCACTCATTCTTTCTCTCGAAACGGCAACGACAAATTGCTCTGTTGCTCTGGCTTCCGATGGAAAGGTAATTGCCACAAGAAGCATCAACAGCGGCTACTCACATGCCGAAAAGATCAATGTTTTTATTCAGGAAGTAATTGATCAGGCGAATGTGTCTTTAAAACAGTTGAGCGCAATAGCTGTTAGCAGCGGTCCCGGGTCTTATACAGGTTTGCGAATTGGAATTAGCACAGCGAAAGGTTTGTGCTATGCTTTAGATCTGCCTTTGATCGCAATCAATACACTCGATGCAATGGCAAATGGAATGAAAGCAGGAAGTAATGAACTGTTGGTTCCAATGATCGATGCCAGAAGGATGGAGGTTTATAGTGCAGTTTATGATGGCGAGCAGAAAAGACTAGCTGAATCCGCGGCCATCATCGTTGACGAACATTACTATTCTGACTTTAGAAGTACAAATAAATTATTGCTCGCCGGTGATGGAGCCGATAAATGCCAAGAGCTTTTTCAATCTGAACCATCAATAAAAATCCAGCCTTCATTCATGCCTCAGGCAGAATTTATGGCAACATTAGCCGAAAAAAAATTCCTGAATTCCGAATTTGAAAATGTGGCTTTGTTTGAGCCGTTTTATCTGAAGGAATTTGTTGGAGGGCCGAAGAAGCTGAATTCGTAGCTTGATTTTTTAAAACACAAGAACACAAGTTCACAATAAGTGCACGGACTAATTCCGTGCTCTTATTGTGAACTTGTGTTCTTAGTGTTAAAGATGTTTATTCCTTCTCCAAAACCAAATCATCATTCTCCACCATAGTAGCCTCATTCAAATGAAGTTTCTTGACTTTGATATCTGCCGATGCAGTAATAGTGGTTTCCATTTTCATGGCTTCGATCGTGAAGAGTGGTGCATTCTTTTTTACCAGATCACCTTCTTTCACAAAGATCTTTGTCAACCGACCTTGTAAAGGAGAACCGATATGATTGTCGCCTTTTGCTTTGGCATGGGAGATCTTTTCCACCTTTGCTTTGTGGTCCTTCACTTCAATTGAACGGGTTTGTCCATTCAAGCGGAAGAATACTGTTCTGTTTCCATTCTCATCTACATTGTCTGAAATGTAGAGCAATCGTATCAGCAATGTCTTGCCTCTTCCAATGTTTACAAGGATCTCCTCATTGCTTTTCATCCCATAGAAAAACGCCGTAGTTGGGAGAGAAGTTACATCCCCAAATTGTTTATTGAAATTGTAATAGTCCTCAAATACTTTCGGATAGAATTTCCATGAAAGAAAATCAAGGAAGCTTTGATAGTTGTCGAATTTTTTCTGAAACTCTTCGAATTCAATTTCAAAGTCGATCGGCTTCAAATGAGCATTCGGAAGATCTGTGTATGGTTTCTGGTCTCTGAGAATTATTTTTTGTAGTTCCTTCGGCCAGCCACCAAATGGCTGTCCAAGGTCGCCTTTAAACATACTCTTCACCGATTCAGGGAACGACAGGTTTTCTTTTTTGAAAATATCCTCTTTCGAAAGTTTATTGTTGACCATAAACATTGCCATGTCGCCTACAACTTTTGAGGATGGAGTCACTTTCACAATGTCGCCGAACATTTCATTCACGTCTTCATAGGCTTTCTTGATCTCATCCATTCTTTCTGCAAGTCCAAGAGAAATTGCCTGTGGCTTCAGATTTGAATATTGTCCACCCGGAATTTCGTGCTTATAGACCTCAGCAGTTCCTGCCATCAGACCGGATTCAAAAGGATAGTAATACTCTCTGACAGTTTCCCAGTAATTGGAAAATTCATTCAGTGAATTTACATCTGTCTTTGTTTCATACGGTGTGTTGCGTAATGATTCAACCAATACATTGAAATTCGGTTGACTCGTCAACCCGGACAAAGAACTCAATGCAACATCAACCACATCAACTCCTGCTTCGATCGCTTTCAGGTAAGAAGCATTTTGAATCGATGAAGTATCGTGTGTATGCAAATGAATTGGAATGTCAATGGATTTCTTCAGTTCTTTTACAAGGATCTCAGCTGCATATGGTTTTAGCAACCCTGCCATGTCCTTTATTGCCAGAATATGTGCGCCGCTGTCTTCAAGTTGTTTTGCAAGGTCTACATAGTATTGCAATGAATATTTCTGACGCTTCGGATCCATAATGTCACCGGTGTAACAGATACATGCTTCCGCTATTCCGGAAGTACGTTCTCTTACAGCATTGATAGAATTTTTCATACTGTCGATCCAGTTGAGTGAATCGAAGATGCGGAAAACATCAATTCCGCTATCCCAGCTTTTCTCTATGAATTTTGTAACCAGATTATCTGGATATGAAGTATAGCCAACAGCATTCGATCCGCGGATTAGCATTTGTAACATAATGTTTGGAATCGCAGAGCGCAATGCTTCTAAACGTTTCCACGGACATTCATGTAGAAAGCGGAGAGCAACATCAAATGTAGCACCACCCCATACTTCCATGGAGAATAATTCCGGATGCCGGTGTGAAAAACTTTCGGCCACTTTCAGCATATCCTGGGTGCGCACACGTGTTGCAAGCAACGATTGATGCGCATCACGCAAAGTTGTATCTGTAAACATAACCTGCTTCTGATCTTTCAGCCATTGAGCAAATTTTTCAGGACCAAGGTCATCGAGCTTCTGTTTTGTACCGGGAATGATTTTTTCTGAACGGTTAAATTCGGGAACTTTTGCAGTATGAAATATTCTGGTACGGTCGATCTTTGATACATCCGGATTTCCATTCACCATTACGTCGGCCATGTAACGAAGAAGCTTTGTTCCCCGATCCTGACGGACTTCAAATTGAAAAAGAGCGGGATATTTTTCTATGAAGCGAACTGTAATTTGCCCGCTTTCAAATTCATTGTGATTTAAAACGTTTTCAAGAAAGAGAATATTAGTTTTAACGCCTCTGATCCTGAATTCACGGAGCGCTCTCAGCATTCTCCTTCTGGCACCTTTTAGTGTTCTTCCCTTTGCAGTGATCTTCACAAGCATCGAATCAAAGAATGGAGAAACTTTCACACCCTGATATGAACTACCTTCATCGAGGCGAATTCCATATCCGCCGGCGTGCCGGTAAGCAATGATAGTTCCGTAATCCGGTTTGAAATCATTCTGCGGATCTTCTGTCGTGATCCTGCATTGAATCGCTACACCGGTAAATGTCAACTTATCTTGTGTCGGAATTTCAATTGGCCTTTCATGAAGTTTATTCCCTTCTGCAATTAATATCTGACTTCTTACAATATCGATTCCGGTGATCTCTTCTGTTACAGTATGCTCAACCTGAATCCTTGGATTTACTTCTATGAAAAATATATTTTCGTCTTTGTCGACAAGAAATTCTACAGTACCGGCATTATTGTAATTTACAGTTTTTGCAATATTAATTGCATAACTGTAGAGTTTATCTTTTGCTTCCTGTGATAGGGAAGGAGCAGGAGCGATCTCAATCACTTTTTGAAATCTACGCTGAACACTGCAATCACGTTCGAATAAATGAACGATGTTTCCGAAATTATCTCCCAGGATCTGAACTTCGATATGCTTAGGGTCATCGACATATTTTTCGATAAAGATCGTATCATCTCCAAAGGCGTTTCCGGCTTCGCGTTGTGCTTCCGCAAACGATTTTTTTAGATTTTCTTCGTCATGAATAACCCGCATGCCTCGTCCACCGCCACCGGCACTCGCTTTGAGAATAACAGGTAAGCCGATTCGTTTTGCTTCCGAAAGCGCTATTTCAGGTGTTGTAAGTTTTACTTTGTTGTCTTCAATTACAGGTACATTGCAGGAGCGCGCCACTAACTTGGATTTTACTTTATCACCAAGTTGTTCCATTACTTCAGGTGTTGGTCCAATGAAAATTATTCCTTCCTCACGACAACGTGTTGCAAATCTCACATTTTCGGAGAGAAATCCGTAGCCGGGATGTATTGCCTGAACTTTATTCTGTTTTGCAACACGAATGATCTCTTCGATGTCGAGATACGGTTTCAATGGATCGTTATCACTTCCGATCTGATAAGCTTCATCAGCTTTGAATCGATGGAGGGAGTACCGGTCTTCGTAAGTAAAAACTGCAACGGTACGGATGCCTAATTCAGCAGCTGCACGAAGAACACGGATTGCGATCTCGCCGCGATTGGCAACGAGGATCTTTTTAATTTTTTCCATAATGAAGTACCGGGTTTTAAAGACCTTTCTTCAATACGATACCTATGGGGTTTCAGTTACTGAAAAGAGAGCCTCTGATGACTAAAATTTTAACTCACCTTACAAAAAAGTATGCCTCGTAAGCAATTAAAAATTGCAGATAAGGGTTCAATATTTAAGCAGTTTCAAAGCCTCTCCGGTACTTTCTACCGGAAGTTTGCAGGTTTTGTTTTCGCAGACATAAATATAAGTTTTATCAGCTACAAAACGGTTTGTCAAAAGCGGTAATTCGCTTCTATTACTTACACTTCCTGCAAGTAAAACGTTAGGCAGATAATGTAAGGCAATTTTTTTCCGTTTTGCTTCTGCATCCTTTCCTGAAATGACGGTTTGTTTAAACTGAGTTGTAAAATTCATCATCAGGTTAGCCCAATTACTATAGGCTGAACCCCATTTTGGCATCTCAGAAGTAACCTCTGAAAGCATTGATCTGGCCATTTCAGTATACCTGAATTCATCAAAGTACTCACCGAGAATAAAAAGATTGTTAGCCATCTCAGAATTAGAGGCAGGTATTACATTGTCAGTAATTTCTTTGGTACGGCTAATCAGGGAATGATCAAGGTTGGAAGTAAACCAGAACATTCCGTTTTTTGAATCATAAAAATGTTCAATTGCAGCTTCTGTCAGCCGCTGAGCTGAATAAAGCCAGCTTTCATCAAAAGTAACTTTGTAGAGGGAAATGGACGCAGAAATAGTAAAAGCATAATCTTCGAGGAAACCGGTATTGAATTTTCCTTTTTGACTTTCTACATGAAGCAAGTGACCACTGTTGTTGTATGCATTTGATTTAATATTCTTCATGCAAGCAATGGCTTCATGCAGATAAGCGCTGTCACCAAAGGCCTGATATGCATCGCAAAGTCCCGTTATCATTAATGCATTCCAGGAAGTGATCATTTTTTTATCAATAGCCGGACGGATCCTGTGTTCTCTTTGATTGAGTAGCTTTAGTTTTATTTCTGCTATATAATTTCCCAATTCTTCAATTGTCAGATCATATTTTTTTGCCAGAATATCATTTTCGAGATGACGGACCGGTAAAAAATTCTCTTTTTCCCAAAAACCTCTTTCATTGATATTGAAATAATCAAAGATCAATTCATTCTGCCGGTCATTTGCTATAGGGGGAAATGAAATTGCTTCCAGTTCTTCCTTGGTCCATACATAGAATTTTCCTTCTTCTCCTTCTGAATCGGCATCAATTGAAGAATAGTATTTTCCATTTCCATCCGACATTTCCCTCTTCAGGAAAGAAGCAGTTTCTTCAACTATCTGTTTGTACAAAGGATCCTGATTTAACTGATAAGCTTTTGAATACAGGCTCATGAGTTGAGCATTATCGTACAACATTTTTTCAAAGTGCGGGATCTTCCATGCGCTATCAGTAGAGTAACGTGCAAATCCACCGCCGACCTGATCATAGATACTTCCAAAAGCCATTTTTTTCAATGTCAGATTTACATGCTCCAGTAGTTTTTCATCTTTGTTCTCTGTTGCATAGCGGAGTAAAAATGTGTAGTTGTTTGGAAGCGGAAATTTCGGAGAACGATTCGGTCCACCGTCGTGATTATCGAGATAATTTTTCCATTGGTCTACAGTTGACGTAAGGATTTTTTTATCAATGGAAGCTTGTGCAGTAAGAGTTGAATTGTTATCCTGATGATGAATTCCCTGAAGTAATTCTTCGCCGTATTTATAGGCTTGTGCAGGATTCTCCTTGTAGAACTGTGAAAGCTTTAGGAGCAGATCCTTCCAGGTTGCATTTTGAAAGTAAGTGCCACCATAAATTGGTTTTCCATCAGGCAGAGTGAAACAATTCAGAGGCCAGCCTCCACTACCGGTCATTAGCTGAACAGCTTTCATGTAGACGTGATCTACATCCGGTCGCTCTTCGCGGTCGACTTTAATGCAGATGAAATTGTCGTTCATGATCTTTGCCGTAGCAGAATCCAGAAACGATTCTTTCTCCATTACGTGGCACCAGTGGCAGGAAGAGTACCCAATTGAAATCAGGACCAGTTTGTTTTCCTTTTTGGCTTTTGCCCAGATATCTTCAGACCATGGATACCAATCCACAGGATTATTCACATGCTGCTGCAAATACAGGCTCTTTTCCCCGGAAAGATGGTTAGAGGCGCCTGTATGCGAAGATGGTTGTTTCATATTCCTGCAAGTTACCAGTAATAAGGCAATTTGCACAAATACCTGAATTCGGAATAATGACAATTTAGGTAAATTTTAGATCGATAAGTTTCCCTTTAATTCGCAGTTCCGGAATTGGAAGAAACCCTTAAATTCCTTCAAAATTCCAATATTTAATAATAGTCAAACATATTTACATATGTGCATAAAACTAATTCCTAAATCGATTTTGATAATTGTTTTTTTTAATTACATTTGCATCCCTCAAAAAGAGGAATTAAGTAGAAATAATATGTACGCAATTGTAAACATAGCCGGACAGCAATTTAAAGTGGAAAAAGACCAACAGGTCATTGTACACCGTCTGGAAGGCGAAGAAGGAAAAAAGCTGGAATTCAGCGACGTAGTTTTGGTTGAAAACGGCGGTAAGGTAAAAGTCGGAACTCCTGCAGTAAAAGGTGCTTCGGTTTCTGCAAGTATCGTTGGTCACTTACGTGGTGACAAAGTTATCATTTTCAAAAAGAAACGTCGTAAAGGTTATCAGAAACAAAGCGGTCACCGTCAGGATTTGACACGCATTCAGATCAACGCGATTACAGCATAATTTTACTAGTCATTAACCTGATAAAATCTAAAGATCATGGCACATAAAAAAGGGGTAGGTAGTTCGAGGAACGGTCGCGAATCACATAGTAAACGCCTTGGTATTAAAATCTTCGGAGGTCAACACGTGATCCCGGGAAATATCATCATCCGTCAGCGTGGCACTAAACACATGCCAGGCGCTAACGTTGGAATCGGAAAAGATCATACGATCTATTCTTTGATCGAAGGAAAAGTTGTTTTCCGTAAAAAAGCAGATCAGAAAAGTTATGTTTCTGTAGCTCCTCTTGAAGTAGCTGAAGCATAATCAAGTTCTAAAATATTAAGAAGCTGCCTCTACAGGCAGCTTTTTTTTTGCCTGAAATTTTTCATTGAAAACTTTATCCCTTATCTTGAAATTCTACAAAATGATAGTAATATGATCACTAAATCAACCCTAAGTTTTCTTACAGCAATCAAGAAGAATAATAACCGTGAATGGTTCGAAAAAAATAAAGAGAAGTATATCTCAGCAAAAGATAATGTCGCCGAACTCATCGATGCTTTTTTAAAAGAAGCCGTAAAGTTTGAAAAAGGTTTTGCAAATCTGACCTCTAAAGATTGTGTCTACCGGATCTACCGGGATGTCCGTTTCTCAAAGGACAAGAAACCGTACAAGAATAATCTTGGAGCGAGTGTCAATGTAGGAGGTAAGAAGGCAATGACTGCAGGCTATTACATTCACATAGAACCGGGCAGGGCATTCATAGCAGGTGGTATGTGGATGCCACCGGCAGATCAGCTTAAAATGATCCGTCAGGAAATTGACTATAACGGAAAAGATATTCGATCCATACTGAAGAAAAAAGATTTCAAAGCTTACTATGGTGGACTCGATCAGGAATACGCATTGAAAACTTCACCAAAAGGCTACCCGAAAGATCATCCGGACATCGATCTGCTAAAACTTAACAGCTATATCGTATTCCATAAATTCACCGATGCCCAGGTCATGAAAAAAGATTTTCCAAAACAACTTGCCAAAGGTGCAAAGATCATGAAACCGTTTTTGGATTTTCTAAATACTGCTATACATGTTGGGAATTAATTATTGATTATTAATTAAATTTCTATATTCGTGCATGGCCAAACCCGGGAAAAAAGAAGTTTCTTCGAAACCTGCACCCTTATTCGCAATACGATTATGTATTGGAATACTTGCATTTTTCTTATATTCAAATACACTTTCCCATAAATTTACGCTCGACGACGATTTCTTTTTTCTGAAAAATAAAGCCGTTGCAAAAGGTGTATCATCGATCGGAAGTTTTTTTACAGAAGGTAGTCTGGAAGGTTTTTCTGATAAAGAAGGATTACAACCTTACAGGCCTGTTACATTACTTTCTTTTGCAATACAAAAAGAGATGACAGGTTTCAAACTCGGACCTGCGCACTTTGTGAATGTACTTCTGTTTTCATTTTTGTGTATTCTCCTTTTTAATTTCTTACTTAAAATATTCCCGAAGTCTAGTGTATGGATTCCGGTAGTGATAACTTCTTTGTTTCTCTTTCACCCGATACATACAGAAGTGGTGGCAAGTATAAAAAGCAGAGATGAATTATTGGCTGCTTTGTTCGGTGTCTGGTCTCTTTCAATTTTTTTCGGGAATAAATTGGAAAGTCGTTCCTGGGCAAGGATAGCATTTTCAGCTTTCTTATTTGCACTGGCAATTTTTTCAAAAGAAGGAGCTGTAGCACTTCTTGCAATATTTCCGCTTGTTTCACTGGCATTATGCAATGAGAAAATAAAGACTGTTGTAATTCAATTATCGCCTCTCATTTTGTTTACAGGACTCTTTCTCTTTATGAGAAATAACGCTGTCGGCTCGGCATTGACTGAAAAAAATGCGGATATCATAAATAACATTCTTTATGGTACTAATGGTTTCGCCGAAAGTTTTGCAACACGGATGGAGATCCTCTGGGTCTACTTTCGATTACTATTTGTACCTATTAATCTCACATGGGACTATTCATTTAATCAGATCCCAGTAATTGACCTTTCGTCTCCTGTTGCATGGATATCCATCGTAGTTCATCTGGCTATGGTCGTTTTTGCAATTAAGATGTACAAGAAAAAAAGTGAAATTACATTTGGAATACTTTTCTATCTGATCACATTGGCTCCAGTAAGTAACGTGTTCTTTTTATTTGGAGCCACCCTCGCTGAACGGTTTTTGTTTTTACCGTCAATTGGATTTTGTATTGCAATCGGATTCGCACTTCCCTCATTGTTCAAGATAGATGTCCGCACATTTACCGGTGAAAATAAAGCGAAACTTATTGGAACCGTTGCAGCAGTTTGTTTGATATTTGGAGTAATGTCGTACGACAGAAATAAAGACTGGGAATCAAATCTTACAATCCTTGAAGCCGGGGCAATCAATTCTCCCAATAGTGCCCGTGCACATTCTGCACTTGCTGCACAATACAGAATTCAAGGCGAAACAAGTTCTGATGGCAGAGTACGAGCTGAAAATTTCAGAAATGCTATAGCTGAATTTAAAGAAGCACTGAGAATACTTCCTGAAAATACTTTTTCACTCTACAACCTCGGACTGACTTATCAGATGACAGGAGATACTGCCAATGCAATGAATTCCTATCATACTGCATTGAAATATGAACCTGAACATGAATTTGCTTTGAACAATCTTGGTGCTTTGTATGAGAACAAAAATAAAGTGGATAGTGCAATTTATTATTTGTCCCGTCTTGTAAAAGCTAAGCCGGATAAAATTTTATATAAAGAAAATCTTGCGATCTTTCATTTGCATGCGGGACATAATGAAACGGCCATTGCTTTGTCGCAGGAGATCATAAGTGTTCAGCCAAATAATAAAAAGGCATATATAATACTTTCGGAAGCATATAGAAATTCGGGTAATGCTGTTGAAGCATCGAAGGCAATGGAAAATGCGAATCAACTTCGCTGAATTATTTCGGATTTTAGTAGGTTTTCTATGTGGGCGATGTTTCGATATTCTAAAATTGAAATTGGGTGATTAAATAATTTCGGATTTCGGAATGCGGATTTCGGATTGATGGCCTTGTAGGAAAATGCGAGCTTAATTTCTTAATAGATTGATATTTTTCCTTAAATTTTTTTAAATGACTAAATAAAAATAAAGAGAATTATCACTGTAAACCAAGAAATATTTACTCGTGTAAGCACCCAATCCCAATTCCGCATTCAGCAATTCAATTTTTCTTTCTTCATCGCTTCAAGTCTGTTTCTTACTGTTCGCCCTGAAGCTGTAAATATGGCAACAAGCTCATTGCATTCTTTAATCAATGGTTCTAATTGATCTTTTTTCATCATTTTAGAATCAATTAGCAGCTCAAGCCAAAACAAGGTCTCATCAGCCTCTTCTTCAACAATGATAATTTTATTTAAAAAATCTTTATCTGATTTGGCTCTGCAAGCGGCTCTATAATTCGCCCCTATTGAAGTTCCGGATCGTATGATCTGGTTACTGATTGTATTGCCACTTTTAATACGAGGAATTAGTTCTATTAAATGTAAAATGGCAATTGAGAACTTCTTTGTACGATCTTTTAAATCATCTTTATTCATCCAGGATAAAATTTTGAATTATTTTTTCTGTAAAGATATTTTGGTTTTTAGTATAAGATTTGCTTTAAACATTCTTTCATTATTAAATATACATCGTTAAATAGGGGAATTTCGAATTGCGGATTTCGGATGGCGGATTTCGGATTGGTACTTCGTAGAAAAGGTCTTTTTTATAATAATCAACTAAATCTGAAATTGAATGATCTCGGATTTCGATCAATACCATTCTGGAAGTGATTATGTCATTATAATTGAAATTTGGATAAATGGTAATTTAAAGAATAACAAATAAAAAATTATTTAAATAGTTGATTAACAATATGATGCATTGAACTAAGAGGCGGTTTGTTAATTCCCAAATCCGCAATCCGCAATCCGCAATCCGAATTTATTTTCAAGAGAGATAACCGATAAATCTGTTAAATTTGCACCACATTTAATATTCCTATGATTCAGATTACTACTCTTCGCGAAAAAAGCGATTTCGTTATTGAACGCCTTGCGGTGAAAAATTTTGATGCTAAACAAATTGTTGCAAATATAATTTCCATCGATGAAAATCGCCGGAAAATCCAAAATGAACTCGACGAACTTTTATTTCAGCAAAATACCCTTGCTAAACAAGTGGGTGATCTTTATAAGGCCGGAAAAAAACATGAAGGCGATGAAATGAAAAACAAGAGTGGAGCACTGAAAGAATCGTCTTCTGCTTTGCAAATGCTTTTGAATGACATTGAAGAAAAGCTGAATGCGGAAATGATAAAACTTCCGAATATTCCTTCTGCTCAAGTTCCGAAAGGAAAAACTCCTGAAGATAATGAAGTCGTACATCAGGAAGGAACAATTCCTGAACTGCATGCCGGCGCTGTTCCACATTGGGAACTAACGACAAAATACGATATCATCGATTTTGAATTGGGTGTTAAACTTACCGGAGCAGGATTTCCTGTTTACAAAGGAAAGGGTGCACGGTTACAACGCGGACTGATCAATTATTTTTTAGATAAAGCAACCGAAGCCGGCTTCAGGGAAATACAACCTCCGATTCTGGTAAATAAAGAATCAGGTTATGGAACCGGACAACTTCCTGATAAGGAAGGTCAGATGTATCATATGCAGATCGATGATTATTATCTGATCCCGACTGCTGAAGTTCCGGTCACAAATATTTACCGCGATGTAATTGTAAAGAGCGAAGAACTCCCAATTAAAATGTGCGCCTATACTCCTTGCTTCCGTCGTGAAGCAGGTAGTTATGGAAAAGACGTTCGCGGATTGAATCGTTTGCACCAGTTCGATAAAGTTGAGATCGTTCAGATCGAGCATCCGGATAGATCCTATGAAACACTGGACAAAATGGTCGAACACGTTTCAGGATTATTGCGTTCACTGCAACTACCTTTCAGGATCCTTCGTTTATGCGGAGGTGATATGAGTTTTGCCAGCGCCTTGACATACGATTTTGAAGTATTTTCAGCAGCACAGAAAAAGTGGCTGGAAGTCAGTTCAGTTTCTAATTTCGAGACTTTCCAGGCCAACAGAATGAAGTTACGTTACCGCCAGGGTAGTGAAAAGCCGCAAATTGCGCATACTCTCAATGGTAGCGCACTTGCTTTGCCACGAATAGTTGCCGCATTATTAGAAAATAATCAGACGCCTGATGGCGTTATTATACCCGATGCGATCCGTTCATATACGGGTTTCGATAAGATCAATTGAAAAACAAAACGAAATTTATAAAATTCGGAAAAGCAGTAGGTTCGTTTTTGACCTTACTGCTTTTCTTTGCTTTGAACTCATTCGGACAAATGGGACAAGACAGGCAGCTTGCTGATCAGTATCTCAATAATGCCGAATATGAGAAAGCTGCGCAGCTCTATGATAAGTTGATGGACAGAGATCCATTTGGGACTTATCCGCAGTATTACAAATGTTTGCTTGCTATGAAAGATTTCAATGAAGCCGAAAAGCTGACAAAGAAAATGATCAAGAAGCAGGAAACAAGTTTGTCGTATCTGGTTGATCTCGGATATATCTATTCTCAGATAAATCAGCCTGACAAAGCAAAGGCGCAGTATGAGAAAGCTATAAAATCACTAAAACCTGATCAGGGACAGATCATGAATCTGGCTAGTACTTTTTTAAATCGTCTTGAGACTGATTATGCATTGCAAACTTATCAGGAAGGAAGAAAGATGATGCGTGAGATCTATGGTTTTTATTTTGAAACAGCCGAAGTATATTATCAGAAGGGAAATTATCAGGCCATGATCGAAGAATATCTTGATGCAGTTGCCGATAATCCGATGATGCAGCAAAGTGTTCTCAATATCATGCAGGCCCGTGTAGGCTTCGATCCTGAAAACAATCGTGGTGATATGCTCCGGACTTCTTTGCTTAGAAGAATTCAGAAAACGCCGGAGAAAAGTGAATTTCCTGAAATGCTGATCTGGTATTTTATCCAGCAAAAAGATTTTGAATCTGCATTGATACAGGCAAAGGCAATTGATAAACGGATGAAGGAAGATGGCAGTCGCATCATGTCCATCAGTTCAATGGCAGTCGCAAACCTGAATTATGATATTGCCATTAAAGGATATCAGTATGTATTAGATAAAGGAAAGGACAACAACAATTACATTCCTGCAAGAATGGAATTGTTGAATACTTACAACAGAAAGATCACTGAAGAAAATATTTACACAAAAGCTGATCTGGTCAAACTTGAAAACGATTATGAAATGACTCTTTCGGAATTGGGAAGATCCGGAAGAACAGCTGGTTTGATCAAAGGACTTGCGCATCTTCGGGCATTTTATCTTGATAAGATCGATACTGCAATTGCAGATCTTGAAGAAGCCATTGATTATCCGGGAATCGCTGCACAAACTAAAGCAGATTGTAAACTAGAATTAGGTGATGTGTATCTGTTCAGTGGAAATGTATGGGACTCTGATCTGCTTTATGCACAAGTTGACAAAGATTTCAAACACGATGCATTAGGGCAGGAAGCAAAATACAGAGGCGCACGACTGGATTATTTCCGCGGTGATTTTCTGTGGGCCCAGGCGCAACTGGATGTGCTTAAATCAGCAACGTCTCAGCTTATTGCAAACGATGCCTTGTCATTATCGTTACTCATCAGTGACAACATGGGACTTGATTCCACTACAGATGCCTTAATGTTATATTCACGAGCGGATCTGTTGAGTTACAGAAATAAGAATGATGATGCATTAGCGGTTCTTGATTCAATTCATATCCTTTATCCGAATCATTCACTTGTCGATGATGCCTGGTTCAAGGAAGCACATATAATGGATCTGCAAAGAAATTATAAAGCAGAAGATTCACTTTATGCGAAGATTCTTGAATACGACAGCGCCAGTGTAATTGCAGATGATGCACTTTATCAAAGGGCAATACTCCACGAAACGAAACTGAACGATAAAGTCAAAGCCCAGGAACTCTTTCAGGATCTGATCGTCAAATATCCGGGAAGTGTTTTTGTGGTGGAAGCAAGAAAGAAGTATAGGGCGTTGCGCGGCGACGTGATAAATTAACGAATATTGAATAACGAATAACGAATAACGAATAACGAAAAAATCTGCGCAAAGATCTGCGTATTCTGCGGGATCTGCGGGAGATTTTTTTTAAAAACACAGAGATCACAAAGAAAAAAAACACCGAGAGCACAAGAGGTCGAGTGAAAATTAAAATTAATCTGATTTCTATCAGAAGCAAAAGACAACTTTATCTCAGTCTTGCTCCTCACAACTTACCACTCACCTAAATATGATTCTATACAACGTCACAACCAACATAGATGCTTCCGTCCACGAAGAATGGCTGCAATGGATGCTCAATTCACACATTCCTGATGTAATGATTACAGGAATGTTTCTGGAATTTCATATTCTTAAAGTAGTCAGTGATGATGAATCGGGTGGACATACTTATTCAGTGCAGTATTTATGTGAAAGCATGGAAAAGTTCAAGCAGTATGAAGACATTTATGCTCCGGCATTGCGTGCCGATTTTATTGCAAGGTACAAGGATTCGACGGTTTCATTCAGGACGTTGTTGGATGTGATAAAGTAATAATTAACTTAATTTGACCAAAGAACTTAGATCCTCATCCGGTGTCAGAGCCAAAAAAGCCCTCGGACAACATTTCCTTAAAGACCCTGCTATCGCTGAGCGTATCGTTGGTTTTTTAGGGGAGAGTAAAGCGTATACCGATATTCTGGAGATTGGTCCGGGAATGGGGATTCTGACGGATTTTCTTTTTGAAAAGAAAGGCTACCGGACGAGAATTGTGGACTTGGATGATGAATCGATCTCATTTTTATTCAATCGATTTCCGTTACGACAACAGGATATTATTCATGCTGATTTTTTAAGAATGAATTTCGATGAATTCTTTAAAGGACAGTTTGCAATCATTGGTAATTTTCCATACAATATTTCTTCGCAGATCCTATTCAAGGTACTTGATGACCGCGATAGAATTCCGGAAGTGGTTGGGATGTTTCAGAAAGAAGTTGCAATGCGTATTGCAGGCGATCCCGGAAGTAAGGAATATGGTATCCTCAGTGTTTTCATGCAAGCTTATTACGATGTAAAAGTTGTAATGCAATTGAATGAAACAGATTTCCAACCACCACCGAAAGTGAAGTCAGCTGTTTTGCATTTTCTTCGAAAAGATAATTTCAATCTTGGTTGTGATGAAAAAGAATTCCGGAAGACAGTAAAAATGGCATTTAATCAAAGAAGAAAAACGCTCAGAAATGCAATGGGAGCAATGATTGCAAAAGATGTTGAAATTCCTTTTTCAGGATTACGTGCTGAAGCATTGAGCTGGCAGCAATTTGTGCAGCTGACAAATTTTATTATTGAACACAGGATAAAAGAAGCAAATTGAAAATACTTTTCATAGATACTGCACATCCGTTTTTATGGGAAAGCATGATCGCTGATGGTCATGAATGCATTGCAGCAGATAAATTTTCGCTCGAAGAGATCTATTCGCAATTGTCAGATACGAATGGAATCGTAATCAGAAGTCGTGTAACCATCAATAAAAAATTTCTCGATAAAGCTACTGCATTAAAATTTATAGCACGCTGCGGCGCAGGAATGGAAAGCATCGATGTTGAATATGCTTCGCAGAAAGGAATTTCTTGCCTGAATTCTCCGGAGGGAAATCGCAATGCTGTCGGCGAACACGCTCTTGGAATGTTGCTGATGCTTTTCAATAATCTCAATCGCGCCGACAGACAAGTCAGAGCAGGAGAGTGGATCCGCGAAAAGAATCGTGGTCATGAACTGGAAGGCAAAACAGTCGGTATTATCGGCTTTGGAAATATGGGTTCTGCATTTGCAGAAAAGTTGAAAGGTTTTAATTGCAGTGTACTTGCATTTGATAAATATAAAACAGGTTTTACAAATGATTTTGTTCAGGAAACAACTCTTGAAGAAATCAAGCAGCAAGCAGATGTTTTAAGTCTGCATATTCCTTTGACTACTGAAACAGAATTTTTTATCAATGAAAAATTTATTAGCTCATTCGATAAACCATTTTATCTGATCAACACAGCACGCGGTAAATGTGTTTCAACTCACGATCTTGTAAATGGACTTAAGTCTGGAAAAATTCTTGGCGCTTGTCTCGATGTTTATGAATATGAAGATGCATCTTTTGAAAAATTCAGTATAGAATCAGCAGGACTTACGAGCAATCCGGATTGGGTCTATCTGACACAATCGGAGAAAGTAATACTGACACCGCATATTGCGGGGTGGACGTTTGAGTCGTTGCGAAAGATTGCAGAGGTTTTGGTTGCTAAGATCAGGAAGCTGGATTAGCTCAAGAAAGGTGTTAGAAATCCATCCTTAATCTCAAATAGATATAATTACCTAAAGATTTAAATGCAACACTCCGATCCGAAAAGAAACTTTGTGCTGTGAAATCAAAGATGAAATTTTTCGCTACATTATAAGTAAGTACAGGAAAAATGATTGTGCTGTTGTCTTCCGGGGAATAGATCACTGACATGCTCCCGGATAAAATAGGGGAGAAGGATTTCGTAGCACTGGTATAGATCGAAAAATTATTGGGCATCAGAGATTTAACGCTTAGATTTTGCGAAATGGGATTCATCGTTCCTGATAAAGTAGAAATTGGATTTTGTAAATATAAAGCAGCTGCTGAAACATACCATTCATGTTTTAATGAATAGTCAAATGTTATCGATCCTGTTAAATTTTCATTTCCTGCATTGAAATCGCTCTTGTCTTTAAAATAGGAAACTTCCCCCTTGAATCCTGCATCTTTAATATTTCCTGCCCATCCTGCACCAACTACAAGATCAGTATAATAAACACCACCTAAAATTTGAAAGTCGTATTTCCATTTGTTGAATTTGTATAGGATAGCTCCAACCGCCCTGTCTTTTTCTTTTGATGGCTTATATGCAAGCTCTACTGATGAATATGAATTCCTGAAGTATTGTATTCTGATGGCATCCACTCCCGGCCTTTCTTCATAGTCAAAATCAAGGAAGTTATAAGCATTGAATAAGTCGTTGGGATTCCAGATGGTATTCATTCCCCAATTGACCCTTTGTCTGCCAATGGTTATTATAAACTTTTCTAAAGTGGCATTAATCAATGCTCGATCAAAATTAGTCAATGCTACGATTGAACTTTTTTCTATCCAGACCTTAGTTGGATTAATATAGCCATCATCTTTAGAAATAAGTTTTCCGAAATCGGGAATAAGTTTTATCTGCTCGCCAAAATAGATCCGGTTTCGCATTTCAATCCGTGTGTAAAATACTTTCGAAAAATTCCATTTAAAATTCAGTCTGTTATGAATCAGATTCGAAGTAACAACGGAGTCTGGTTCGGTGAATAAAGATGTCGTAAACATATATTTTACGTAACCATTCAGTTTCCATGACTTAGGTTTTTCTTCTTGCGCTATAAGATTCTGATATAGCAATAGAAAAAAAATGTTCAATAAATATTTACAAATGGTATTCATTAATTACGATTTCTTTTTTCATCAGAAATAATTTTTCCGTCCTGTAGTGTGATGACTCGATGTGCCCGGTCGATCACCCGTTGATCATGAGTGGAGAATAAGAAAGTCATGTTTTCCTCGTGATTCAGTTTTTCCATGATGTCAAGAAGGTTGGATGCTGAAACAGAATCGAGGTTTGCAGTTGGTTCATCTGCAAGAACAAATTGTGGCTTGCTTGCAAGTGCCCTGGCAACAGCAACACGTTGTTGCTGTCCTCCGGAAAGTTCTGAAGGACGCACATTAGCTTTATCTTCAATCCCTACCTGACGGAGCAATTCCATTGTTCGCTTTTCCCGTTCTTCTTTCGGCCTCTTTTGAAGTAGCATGATGAATTCGACATTTTCTTTTGCAGTTAGAACAGGGATAAGATTGTAGGATTGGAATACAAAGCCAATGTTGTTTAGTCTGAATTCAATCAATTGCCTGCTGCTCATTTCAGTAATGTTTTTTCCATTTATAATAACTTGCCCTTTGGAAGGGTTATCAAGCCCTCCTATCATATTAAGAACAGTAGTTTTTCCTGAGCCGGAAGGACCTACTAAAGCCGTGAACTCTCCCCTTTCAATGTGGATATGAACACCGTTTACTGCATTTACAGGAATCGTTTTTTCGTTAAATATTTTATAGACGTTGTGTGTGTCAATTACAGGATCCATTGATTGAAGTTTTAACTATTTTCGGATAGCATCTGAAGGATTTAATGACAAGGCTTTTCTGGCCGGGAATATTGATGAGATGAGGGAAGTTATTATTACCAATTCAATTACCACCAGGTAATCGCTGATGTTTAATTTCAGGAAAATAGTCTCGCTCATTCCAAAACTAGAGTAAAGTTCCTGTGCTCCTGATAAACGGATTCCATGTATACCAAAATATTGTGTTGTAATAAAACCCAGTAAGATCCCGAATGGTGTTCCTGTCAGCACAAGTAATACGGTTTCTATCAGGATCATTTTGAAGACCCGTGCTTTATTCATTCCCAAGGCTATTAACATCCCGATTTCCCTTGTTCGTTCCAATACGGCCATAAGCATTGTATTTATGATTCCGAATGCCAGGGCAAGCATTATGATGCTCATGAATATCAACATGCTCTGACTTGTTGTTGATAATAGCAAATTTGTTTCTGGAGAAACCTCCTGCCATGTTTCTGTTTTAATGTTCGGGTATTTTGATTTTAATGAATTGTATACGGTATCAAGTGTTTCGTTGGTGTTAAGCAGAATTGCAATTTCATGTACACTGTTGGGAGTATTCAACAATGAATTGAGTTCATTAATGTTAACAAAAACATTAGCCTCATCGTAAGTCGAATTTTTAGTTTTGTAGATTCCTTTGATCCTAAATGCTCCTGAAGTTATATTCTTGTCTTTATCAGTTAAGGTGATAACTACTTTTGAATTTAGTTTCAGCTTAAGTTTCTTATGTAACTTTTCACCAATAACCATTTCATGTTTGAGATGTTCAGAAAGAAAAGTACCTTCTATTATATTTTTACTTAGATTGGTTGCGCTGTCTTCATCTGAACTATTTACCCCAATAATATTTATTCCTGCACTTCCTGTAGCTGTTGCTAACATACCTTTAGCAAGTGATCTTCCGCTTGCGGCTTTTACGTTTTTTGACCTTTTTGTCTCATTCAGAATTTGCACTCCATTATTTATCACAAATTCTACGTCATAATCTTTTTTAAATTCAGGATGATGAAGTTGGATGTGGGATATCTCTTTTTCAATTGC
>JBMQEM010000100.1:0-23368 GCA_049363815.1 Bacteroidota bacterium | reverse complement strand
TTTAAAACATTTTACATGTAGCAAATCGTAACTACGAATTACTTCTTGCTAATTGCAGAACTATAAAAAATTTGGCAATTCGATTATTTCGCTGACTTGCGCATCGCTTTCACCTCATCAAGCCGTGATGCAGCGATCTCCAGTTGTTTGTACCATTCCTTTCCGTATTTCCTGGTCAATGAATCTTTCAAAAATTTATATACGGGTACTTTTAAACTGTCGCCTAATTTACATGCTGCTTTACATATAGACCATTTGTCGTAATTCAATGCTTCTAAACCATTCCGTTGTTTAGTGATACGAATAGGGTAGAGGTGACAGCTGATCGGTTTTTTCCATTTTACTTTTCCTTCGTAGTAGGCTTTTTCAATGGCGCATTTTGCAACACCTGCTTCATCGAAAAATGTATAAGCGCACTCTTTGCCTTTGATCAATGGTGTGACCCATTCTTTCTTTTCGTACAACAGATATTTACCTTGCTTTTCTACAGCTTCAATTCCTGCCGGAGTCATATAAGGTTTTACTTTTTCATAAACCTTGTCAAGCTGTTCAAGTTCGTCGACCTCCAATGGAGCACCGTAATCTCCTTTGACACAACAAGCGCCTTTACAGGCATTCAGGTCGCATACAAAATGTTTTTCTAAAACTTCGTCTGAAATGAGGGTATTGTCGATTACTAACATTTTGTAAAAATAGGAAATTTTGCGAATCTGATAACGAAAACGTTTGTGGGCTTTGGTTCAGGCTTAGATCAATACAAAATCCGGACAAAGTTTATTGGATAACTTTCTCAAAACAAACACTATTCTCAATTCCCGCATACTGACCGTAATTTGGGATGATCGAATAAGTATTCTTTGTATAAAGAGCGATCGCTTCAGGCTGTGCTTTTCCGGTTTCAAGTATACATTTCTGAAATGACATTTCTACTGCCCATTTCTCAAGTTCTGTAAGGACTTGTGTCGCTAATCCTTTTCCCCTGTATTCAGGCAAAGTATACATCCGTTTTACTTCCATTACCTTTGGTGAATATTCTTTTAAGGCTCCACAACTGACAGGCTTGTCATTTTCATATGCAACAATTACATGATTGATCATGTTGATCTTATTGTATTGCGCATAGAAAGAATGTTCTTCTCCATCTCTTTTGGCAAGATCTGCATCAAGTAGTTTTACTAATTTAATAAAACCAGGATCTGAAGAATCAGTACGGATTATTTGAATCATAAAAATAAAAATAATTTCAAAATTAAATATTTATCTCCAATGTAATCATGCTCTACTTTCCTTCTTTCAGTTTTTTTATGCCTTTAAAAAAGAGAAAGATCAGAAAGGAGAGCATGATCGGTTATAATTTATTATATTTTCTCAAATGTCAGATAGTCTATTCCTCCATTACCTCCACTGATATGTTCAAGTTTAATGATGGTTGAACTTTGCTGAGTCACATGCCAGTCTTCATTTAATTCACTGAAGGGATCGATGGAATTGAAATTTAAAACAAGTTTTACCTGACTGTCATCATTTCCACTTGACCATGTACCTGAAACTGTTCCTCCGGAATTTGTTGCACTTACTGTTCCTCCGGATCCAAATTGAAAACTATAATTTGAGTAATGACTCGTTTCATTGTTGCCGCTGTCAATGAATGAAGTAATTCTCCAGCTTCCTTGCTGTAATGTTGAATTCATAGCCGCTACAGAGTTAGAAGAGTTGTCGTCTTTTTTGCATGCAGAGAACCCGAGAGTGATCATCAGGATGAGAAAGGCTGATTTAATGATATTTTTCATAGTACGCAGTATTAATTGTTGTTTGAATTACACTTCAAAGAACAATCATTTACAGCCTTTATAAAAAAGAACATTGCTGAACAGGAAAAAGGTAGCTTCGGAAGATCAAAAAAGATGGTTAAATTGAAAAACGATCACTCTTCAAGGTGAACTCTGAAACATTCTTTAAAGATCCGCTCAATCATGCCTTTGTCCTGCAATTACTTTCATGTCCAGTTACCTCTTTGATTTCATTAACCTTCTTTATGTATTTCTGATCAGATGATGTGCTTAGAATCATGATGACCACTTTTGCTTTTTGTTTTACATCAGGATCTTTCATGGTATTCATTGTTATCTGAATCGTCATCAACTAAAATTTTACAGTTTTATTTTTTAATTTTCATGATCACTTATTCTTTGAAATGGTAAAATAAGATGTACTTCTTTTACCGGGTTCTGAGATGACCCAGATTCTTCCGCCATGTAATTCAACAATTTTCTTGCATTGAGCTGGACCAATTCTCCTTCCCAAATAATCTTCACTTTTGCAAGGTTGCTTACTAAAGTTATATCAAATTTGCATTCCTTTTCCTAAGCAGCGAAGGTGCTTATTGGAGTCAAAATTCGTTAAAAAACAATCATTTTACATTCCATTCATCCACCATTTTTCCTACTTTTGCCCCATATGGCAACCCCCACTACCGAAGACTTATTCAAGAACATCATTTCCCATTCCAAAGAGTATGGGTTCATCTTTCAATCGAGCGAAATTTATGACGGACTGAGCGCCGTTTACGACTATGGTCAGAATGGTGCTGAGCTGAAGAAAAATATCCGTGATTACTGGTGGAAATCAATGGTTCAATTACATGATAATATTGTCGGAATCGATGCAGCTATCTTTATGCATCCTACGACGTGGAAAGCATCCGGTCACGTTGATGCCTTCAATGATCCGTTGATCGACAATAAGGATTCAAAAAAGAGATACCGGGCTGATGTACTTATTGAAGATCATCTGGCTAAAATAGAAGGGAAGATCAACAAGGAAGTTGAGAAAGCCCGTCAACGTTTCGGAGAGTCGTTCAATGAAGAGACTTATCGCACTACCAATGCCCGTGTGATGGAGTACCAGCAGAAGATCGATGAAGTGAATTCCCGGTTCAAAACTGCTCTTGAAGCAGAAGATCTTGCGGATGTAAAACAGATCATTCTTGATCTTGAAATCGTTTGCCCGATAAGCGGTACACGTAACTGGACAGATGTTCGTCAGTTCAACCTGATGTTCAATACACAACTTGGTTCTGTCAGTGAAGAGTCGAGTACGATCTATCTGCGTCCGGAAACTGCTCAGGGGATTTTTGTTAACTTCCTCAATGTGCAAAAGACCGGTCGAATGAAACTTCCGTTTGGTATTGCACAAACGGGAAAAGCTTTCCGAAATGAGATCGTTGCCCGGCAATTTATTTTCCGGATGCGGGAATTTGAACAAATGGAAATGCAGTTTTTCATTCGTCCGGGGACGGAAATGGAATGGTATACACACTGGAAAGAAACAAGGATGAAATGGCATAAGTCACTCGGCTTTCCGGGTAACAAACACCGCTTTCATGATCATTTAAAATTGGCCCATTACGCTAATGCTGCATGTGATATAGAATTTGAATTTCCATTTGGTTTTAAAGAGCTGGAAGGGATCCATTCACGAACTGATTTCGATCTGCGGAATCATGAAAAATTTTCAGGAAAAAAACTTCAGTACTTTGATCCGGAATTAAATGAAAATTATATTCCGTATGTCGTTGAAACTTCTGTTGGACTTGACAGAATGTTTCTGGCTGTACTTTCACAGAGTTATGCAGAAGAAAAACTGGAAGATGGTTCTGAACGTGTTGTCCTTCGGATCCCTGCATTCCTTGCTCCGATAAAATGTGCGGTGCTTCCATTGATGAACAAGGATGGATTACCGGAAAAAGCGGAAGAGATCTTCAACAAACTTAAACTGGATTATAATTGTACATCAGAAAGTAAAGACACTATTGGTAAAAGATACCGTCGTCAGGATGCTATTGGAACACCATATTGCATTACAGTAGACCATCAGTCATTAGAAGATAATACGGTTACAATCCGGCATCGTGATTCAATGAAGCAAGAGCGGATCGCAATTGATCAGATCGATGGAGTTTTGAGAGGCAGTGTCGATATGAGGAGTGCATTGGCAGGTTTGTAAGAGATCACGTTTATAGTGTGCTTTAAAAAAGCTTTACTTCAGGAAAAAAGAAGATTGAAAGTGCCGGCTTGAATTCAAGCTACTGTTTTCAAGTGAAAGTTATTTTATCGGACAAAAATTAGTTTGCCTGTAAGCAGTAACCCTTTCTTCAAACCAGAGATAGCCCCTTGACAATTTTACAACAACAGCCAAATAACTTCAACATCATCCGTCTGCTGGCTGCGGTGTTTGTAATTTTCAGTCACTCATTTGGTTTTTTTCATCAGTTAGATCCGGTGAAGTATTGTACGAACGGACAATTACCCGGAGGTCAACTCGCCGTTTACATATTCTTTGTTTTAAGTGGTTATCTGATCACTGCAAGCTGGCTGAAAAAAGAAAATGTAAGAGTTTATCTTGAAAGCAGGGTCAGGAGGATTTTCCCTGCGCTGGTCGTGACCGTTTTCTTATCTGTTTTTATTTTCGGTCCGCTGCTTACATCACTGAGTCTGGAGAGTTACTTTTCTTCTGCGGATACCTATGCATACTTCTGGAACCTTTCACTCTGGAAAATGAGTATGACATTGCCGGGTGTTTTTGTTTATGAAGGCAAAGAACATACATTCAATGCTCCATTGTGGACTTTGTTTTTTGAGTTTTTAATGTACTTGCTTGTTATACTCTTCGGATTGATGAAATTATTCAGAAGGGAAAAAATGTCTGTTTATTTGTTGTGGACATTTTTTATTTCATCATTGATTCTTTGCACATTAAAAATCTCCCCTGATTTATTTATGCTGAAGATCGGTGTTGCAAATTTTGTCCGCTTCTTTGCTTTTTTCTTTAGCGGAGCACTTTATTATTTATATCTTAAAGGGAAGAAGCCGCAGTGGTTTATACCCGTTCTCTTTTTGTGCCTGAGTCTTGCTTTAAGATCAACACAATTTTTCTTTGTGCCTGCCCTTTTTTGTATTGTCACTTCTGTATTCTATATTGGATTTCATGAAAAGAAATTCGGAACAGCTATAGTATCAAAAGGAGATTTTTCATATGGGACTTATCTATATGGTTTCATTGTTCAAAGTATCGTATTTCAGTATTTTGGTAAAAGCCTGAATCCAATGACTCATTTTCTGATCTCAACAATATTTACTTTGCCTTTGGCAATTCTGTCATGGAATTTGATAGAGGAAAAACTTCTCAAGCGGAATAAATCGCTTTTATGATACCTGTTTCTTTCCTGCAATGATCATGTACCCAAGATATGCTCCAGGCATATAGATCAGCAGAGTCAGTACAGACATCCAGAGTTCTTCGCCCATAGTGACAGTATTTACTAATCCTAAAAATGTAAGTATTCCTCCTACGATCAATGCAGGATTTTTAGATTCTGATATAATGAGTTTGGTGGAAACCATTCCGCCTACTATCGAAGCAATGAAGTAAGAAAAAATATGCAGCACTTTTGCGCCAAGAGGCATTGAATCAATAGCGGTCTTTATAGCGATGGGGTCTTTCATGTCTATGTTCTCCGGAAACGGAAATAACCTTGAGTTGATATATTCAAGTAGTGTGAGAACGATCATTGATGCCAATAATCCAATTACAACACTCATTGCACGTTTACCGGTAGATGCCATGATTTTTATTTTGATCGCAATATATGAAAATAAAAAAACCCGGATAAAATACCCGGGTTCTCTAATATAATTTATTGTTGATTATTTCTTAAGAACAATTCTCTTAGAAGATTCACCATTTTCTGATTTCAGTTTCACGAAATAAACTCCGTCTTTGTAGTCACCTAGATCGATCGAAGGATTGATGTCGGAAGCTTTTAAAGCATATCGCTTAAGTTCATTTCCCAGAACATCTGTGATGATCACTTCGCTGTTTCTTGGAGTATTCAATGTCAGGTTAACCTGTCCACGAGTTGGATTTGGATAGGCAACAAATCCTGATGCAGAAGTCTCAACGATACCTACTGAGCTTACACTTGCGCAGAAATCATCGAATGCTACGTTTCCTGAATCTTTGTCGTAATAGAACATTACGAAACGGGTTCCCGGAGTAAGGTAATAAGCTTTTGTTTCAGAAACTGAAGCTACGGGTATGATCGTTTCTTTTACTGTGTATGTTACACCATCAGGAGATTCAGAAAGAATCAATTGACTGTTGGCCATTGAGCCACCTGTAGAAGCATTTCCTTTCATCCAGAAACTGATGCTGTCATAACCTGTCAGATCCGGAGTGATCATTGAACAAGAATCGCGTCCGAATTTATAAGAGTTTGGACCGCTTGGACCTGAACTTTGAGTTGAAGTATAATAACTTCCAATCGTATAATAAGTTAAAGTAAATCCGTTGTAATCAGGACCGGCTGTTGTTGTATCATAGGCATTGAAATTCTCGCAGATCTGTGCATTCGATGCAAGAGAAGAGATAATTAATGCAATCAGAGTAAAGATTTTTTTCATCTATTTATTTTTTTTGACTTCGTTCAAAGATATGCAAAAAGTGTGACACCAAGCAAGGGTTCGGCCCTCTAAAGTGTTATTTTGACGTTAAATAATTGTTTTTTTGGCTAAATTCAGGAAAATATAAGAAGTAATTAATTGAAATATTCAATTCGACCTGAATGTAAAAGTGGAGTGTAAATTGAGCGGGGGAGTTTTTTCCCCATGGAGTTTTGAGTTATTCGTTCAACTCCAACTTTTACTGTAACAAAGATTTTAGGAAAGGCTGAATGTGGCTGTAAGTTTAAGAGATAAAAAGAAAGGCAAGCCATTCTACTTGTTATTATACTCCGACATCGTCCTGTCAACACCAATGCCGATAAAACTTTTCGCAATCTCAACTGACCTCTCAATACGTTCCGGTAAAGTTTTTTGTTCTTCTGTATTCCATTTTCCTAAAACATAATCTACCTGCTTGCCTTTATTAAAATCGCTGCCTACGCCAAAACGTAAGCGATTGTAATCGGTAGTGTTCAGTGAAAGTGCAATGTCAGCTAAACCATTGTGTCCGCCATCGCTGCCTTTTTTCTTTAACCTCAAAGTACCGAACGGAAGAGCAATGTCGTCGGTAATGACAAGTAAATTTTCAACCGGAATTTTTTCTACACTCAGCCAGAAGTTAACGGCCTTGCCGCTTAAGTTCATGTATGTAGTCGGTTTGATAATAACGATCTGATGACCTTTGAATTTTGTATGATGGATCAAAGCATGTTTATCGATGGAAAATAAGCGGTCCGTAGGCTCACCAGTTTTTACAAGTGATTTTGCAAGTGCGTTTGCCACTTCAAATCCAACATTGTGCCGGGTGAATTCGTATTCAGTTCCAATGTTGCCGAGACCGGCGATGAGGTATTTGCTCATTTTTTTGTTTCTTGTCTCTTGTTATTCGTAATTCGCGAGGGCAAAGCTAATAAATAGCAGCTTTAAATAGCACTGTGCCCGGATTTTCTGATATCAATTTACATATCTATATTTAAGAAAAACGAAAACAAAAACGCGCGAGAAAAACCAAAGACCAACCATAAAAAAAGCCCGCAACTCACATTGCGGGCTTTTAAAATTAAATACTGTAATTATTTTTTCGCAGCAGCGGCAGCAGCACCTGCAGCAGGAGCAGCTTTTTCATCAGTTGCGGCAGCAGCAACAGCACGAGTGATTTTCACGGCTGTAAGGACGCTGTTTGGTGAATTTAAAATTTCAACACCCTTCAACTTGATGTCACGAACACGGATATCGTCACCGATATTTAATTCGTTAATGCTGACATCGATTGAATCAGGAAGATCTTTTGGTAATGCTGAAACTTTCAGACGACGAGTCTTAGTTACCAACTGACCACCTGCACGAACACCAACTGCATTTCCTGAAACTTTTACAGGAACTTCAATAGTGATCTTTTTGTTGTCATTCAATTCAAGAAAATCGATATGATTGATACGGTCTGTCACAGCATGAAATTGTATGTCTTTCATAACTGCTTTGTAAGTGGTACCATCGATGTTCAATTCAACTGTGTATACGTTAGGTGTGTACACCAGTCCTTTTAGAGAGAGCGCCGGCGTACTGAAATGGATCTGTTCTTTTCCACCATAAAGTACACATGGAACTTTTCCCTCTGCTCTCAGGCGAATGTTTTCCTGTTTTGTTTGAGCTGCTCTTTTTGTTCCGTTAATTGAAATTGATTTCATTTTGTTTTTTTGTTATTTATTAATATTACTGAAATTAAATTAAGAATAATTCATTGATACTTTCATAGACATATACACGACGGATAATTCTCGAAAACATTTCTGCTGTAGAAATGACTTTGATCTTATCTGATTCCTGGCGAAGTGGAATTGTATCTGTCACTACCAGTTCTGTCAGTCTGCTGTTGGCAATTCTTTCGTACGCTTTTCCTGAAAGAACAGCATGTGTGCAAAACGCCCTGACACTGTTTGCACCTCTGTCGAATAACATATCTGCTGCTTTTGTAAGAGTACCTGCAGTGTCTACGATATCGTCAACAAGAATGATGTCGCGACCTTCAACTTCACCAATGACCATCATGGAGTCGATCTCATTGGCTTTCTTGCGTTGCTTGTCGCAGATGACCATTTCTGCATTGAAGTATTTCGCATAACCTCTTGCACGATTTACTCCACCCATATCAGGTGCTGCAATTGCAAGATGCGGAAGATTCAATGAATGTATGTAAGGAACGAACAATGAGGACGGTTCTAAGTGATCCACCGGAACATCAAAGAAACCTTGTATTTGCGGAGCGTGTAGGTCCATCGTAACAATTCGTGTTACTCCGGCTGCACTCAACAGATTTGCAACTAGTTTAGCAGCGATAGAAACCCTTGGTTTGTCTTTCCTGTCGGAACGGGCAAAACCAAAGTATGGAATCACTGCTGTGATGTAATGGGCTGAAGCTCTTTTCGCAGCATCGATCAACATCAATAATTCCATCAGATTGTCTGAAGGAGCAAAGGTTGACTGGATGATGAAAACATCACATCCCCGAACCGACTCGTCAAAAGAAGGTGAAAACTCCCCGTCACTGAATCGGACTACATTCACATTTCCCAATGGAAGTCCGTATCCGGTTGCAATCTTTTCTCCAAGATACTTTGTTTCCGTTCCTGAAAATATTTTTACGTTGCGTTCCATTGCTCAGACCCTTTTTTGGGGGCTGCAAAGAAAGGAAAAAGGGGGGATAAAGGCAAATAAAAGTGAGTCTTTATGCCTCAATTTAAAGAATGAAATTATGATCCGGAAATAATGATCAACCACGGCTTTAACCCTTGAAAATCGTATGTTCAGTACCTTTTTTCGTCTAATTTGCCAAAAAAACGGGATTATAATTCAATCGTATTAACAGAAAAGTACATTTGTGGTTCAGATTGAGGCTTCTGCCTTCTGAAAAACGCTCTCAAAAACCTTGTTCACATGAAAAAACTCGTACTCTGTTTATTTGCAATGGCATGCATGTTCAATGCAAAAGCCCAAATTGTCTCAATTAATCCCGATAGTGGATTGCGCAATCAAACCCTGACTACTACGATTACGATGTCTTCAGGCTTAATGTTAAATGCATCTGCCCCATGGAGCTCCAACGATATTTATCTGCAGCAAGGTGGAACAACCATTTTTGCATCAACCTTCAATTGGCCGTCCTATTTTGACTTTGGCTTGATGCGAATGGTTTATGCAGATTCAGGTGAAGCTACATTTACTATTCCTGCGAATGCTCCAAATGGATATTATGATGTAAATATTAATATCTATCCTTTTGCTTCACCGGTATTGTACACCATGTACAATGGATTTTTTGTTGGATCACCGGCTGGAACTGTCAGCGGAAAAATATATTTTGATCAGGATCAGGATGGCAATTTTGATGCAGGCGAACTGCCGGTTTCAAATCAAATGATAAGGATTTCTCCGGGAAATAATATTGCTTTGACCAATTATGCCGGAGAATATACTTACTATGCTGATTCCGGAACATACCTTTTTGAATACCTGCCGTCAGCGAATTTTATACAAACTTCAGTACCGCTAAACTATACAGAGACGATCCCGCCTTCTGTAAATGGAAGAGATTTTGGTACTTATTCTAATGCGAATCTTTACAGCAATAAAATAAATATTATCCAGAATTGGTTTAGATGTAATCAACATGTACCTCTATTAATTCAAGTCCGGAATGATGGATTTTTACCGGTAGAACATCATGTAACACTTTCAACTTCTAATTTTCAATACGTTTCTTCAACTATTCCTCCTGATGATTCTACAGCTGTTTCATACAGTTGGGTCATCTCAAACCTGAGTGGTGGTCAGATGTCTTATCTGGGTGGCGGTTTGATCTATCATGCTCCTTCAGCAGGAAGTGTGGTATATGTACATGTCTCTGACAGTATTTTTGATTCATCGAATAACTTCCTGACTGTAATTTATGATAGCTATTCAACACAAGTCAGATGTTCTTTTGATCCGAATGATAAACATGCTTCTCCGGAAGGATTGCAGTCTCAGCATTTCACACCGATCAACTCTCCATTATTGTATCACATCAATTTCCAGAATACAGGAAACGATACAGCTTATGATGTATTCATCCTTGATACTCTTGATGCAAATCTGGATCTTTCTACATTCGAAGTTATTGCCAGCAGTCATACAATGACAACGCAAATGACAGCAACAGGTGCTGTCAGATTTAATTTCTTTAATATCATGTTGCCCGATAGTGGTGCTGATGAACCGGCAAGTCATGGCTGGGTAGAATACAGAATCAGTCCGAACGCAGGATTGCCTGATCCGACTGTGATCACAAATACTTCGCATATTATTTTTGATCAGAATGTACCTGTTGTAACAAATACTACAATGAATACAATGACTGCATTGCAATATCCACAGGCATCATTTATTACTGATGATCAAAGTATTTGTGAAACAAATTGTATTCAATTTGTAAATCAATCTGTTTCCGGTACTTCTTATTCATGGATTTTTGCAGGTGGAAATCCGGCAACAAGTACTGCTGCTTCTCCCGGAACAATTTGCTATCCTACAGCAGGAAATTATGACGTTACCTTGATTACAACAAATGCTCTGGGAAGTGATACATTGTTGCAACCGGCATTTATATCAGTGGCAACGTCGCCGGGAGTTTTCACAGTCTCCCAATCCGGAGACTCTCTCATTGCTCCACAAGGCTATGATTCGTATCAATGGTTTTACAACAATAGTCAGATCATAGATGATACATTATATTACCATGTTGCAACACAGAATGGTGACTATAGCGTTGTAGTAGAAAACGTAAATGGTTGTCAGTCCGGTGTAAACATCCCGAATTTCATAATTGGAGTCGAAGATGTTTATACTTCTCAGACTTTCGAAGTTTATCCAAATCCGACTAATGGTGAATTCGAGATCATGTTCGAATCAAAATTTGCACAGGATGTCTTGATCTCGATCTATGACAATATCGGTCATCTGGTCTATTCAGAAAAAATAATTTCAGAGCCAAATTCTAACAAGATTTCAGTTAGCAACAGTCTGGCTTCCGGTGTATATACGTTGAAAGTTGTTTCGGAAAACGGAATTGGTACTAAGCGTTTAATGGTAAATAAATAGAGGTATAGTTGATCTTTAACAGAAACCGGAATGTTCCCCAGTCAAGAGGGCATTCCGGTTTTTATTTCAAGATAGTTTGCAATTAGCAAGTTGCTCACCCTCAAATTTTAACCTTCCATCTTAACAATAGTGAAGTTGACCAAAAAAAACCTTTAATTGTTTCATAAATCTGTAAGTAATATACATTTGTTGAGTCAAACCTTTGGTCTGACAGATTTGTTCTCGCTAAATCTAACCTCATGAAAAAACTATTACTTACACTACTGTTAATTGCATTTTATTCTTCCCATGGTATAGCACAAAGTATAGTGCCTTCTTCGGGAGTACAGGGCCAAACCTTGCAAACTACAATCACACTTGCTGCCGGTTCTATATTTGGATCGTCAGGGCCTATGGGCTATCAGGACATTTACCTGCAACAGGCAGGTTCTGGTACAACTATCTTTTGTGATCCTTCATTTGATCCAATGACCGATTGGTACACTTATTTCGATCCATGGATGGGTACGGTATATACTGATTCCGGCAGAGCAATCTTTAACATTCCCGGCAATGCTCCAAATGGGTACTATAGTGTGAATGTTATAAGTTACAATGGCCCTTTTGGCGGGGTATTGAATTCAATTCCGAACGCATTTTTTATTGGTAATCCGGCCGGAACCATTCAAGGTTCGGTATATTTTGATTTGAATCAAAACGGAACAAAAGATGTTGGAGAACCTCCAATGTACAATCAACAGGTTCAATTTTCACCAGGTAATGTCATTGCTTTTACCAATTCGCAGGGAGAATATAATTACTATGTTGATACAGGAACTTACACTTCTTCTTTACTCTTGCCTTCCGGATTTACGCAAACATCTTCTCCTTTGACTTATACTTCGACTATTCCTCCTTCTGTGACCGGTCAGGATTTTGGTATTTATTCAGCTAGTTACGCATACGATCATCACAGTGCGATCTATAGAAGCAGAGGACGTTGTAACACTAACTCTCAGGTTTCACTAGGTATTTATAACCGGGGATTGATGCCAACTCAAGACAGAGTAACCTTGATTACCTCTTCAAATTATGTTTTTGTTTCTTCGACAATTCCACCGGACTATGTTAATGGGGATACGATGCGATGGAATACTCCACTGATTAATCAATATACGAATTATATAGTGGGAGGTACTGTGCTCTTTATGACACCTGCAGCATTGCAGTCGGTAACTCTTACCATGATAGACAGTGTATTTGATGGCAGTGGAAATTTCATTGAAGTAATCACGGATACCTGGACATATCAGGTCTCATGCTCTTATGATCCAAATGACAAACATGTCAATCCTGAGGGTGTGCTGGCACAAAATTATACACCTATTGATGCTGAACTTTCTTTCCTTGTCAATTTCCAGAATACAGGAAATGATACCGCTTATGATGTGTTTATTTTTGATACTCTGGATGCAGATCTTGATTTTTCTACTCTTGAAATAGTTGGAAGCAGTCATGAATTGAATTTGCAAATGACTCCTAACGGAGAAATCAGATTTAATTTCTTCAACATTATGTTGCCTGATAGCGGTGCCGATGAGCCAGGAAGTCATGGTTGGGTAGCCTATAAAATCCGTCCGGATGCATCATTGCCTGACCCAACAGAAATTACTAATACGGCACATATCGTATTCGATTTGAATTCTCCGATCGTAACCAATACAACATTGAATACGATGACTGCCTTACAATATCCGCAGTCCGGTTTCAATACCGCCGATGTAAATATCTGTGAAACGAATTGTATCATCTACAATAACCAATCTACTTCCGGAACCTCTTACAACTGGAGTTTCCCTGGAGGATCGCCTTCTTCAAGTACCGCTGCTTCGCCGGGTGCAATTTGTTACTCAACTGCCGGTTCGTATGATGTGACCCTGATAACAACCAATGCACTGGGAAGTGATACTCTGACGCAAGCTTCGTACATCAATGTGGCAGTTGCACCGGGTATATTCTCTGTTGTACAGTCCGGAGATTCTCTGATCGCGCCGCAAGGATATACTACATACGCATGGTATTATAACAATGTACTGATCGCAGGTGATACATTATACTATCATATCGCTACACAGGATGGAGATTATAGTGTCGTTGTAAGCAATCCAAATGGTTGCGAATCCGGTGTAAATATCACTAATGTGATCATTGGGGTTAATGAAATTGTTGATTCAAAGCAAGTTGCGATTTATCCGAATCCGTCAGACGGCCAGTTCCAGATTTCTTACAATTCAATGACGAATGAAAATGCAATATTATCGATTATTGACAAACTTGGACAGGTAGTCCGGACAGACGAGATCAAATTTGTAGCCGGATCAAATATGGTTGATATAAATGCAGAAGAACTTTCTTCAGGAATTTATAACATCCAGATTAAAATCGGATCAAAAATCATCTCAAAGAATTTATTGATCAATAAATAGTTTTCTGTATTGTTTTCGTGTTATAGTTATAGTAAAAATGCTTCTCTGTGGTGGGGGAGCATTTTTTTTTGCTTAGAACAATAAGTTAAATTAAAAAGGAGGTTAGAGGAATGAAAAATTTGCTGCATTTGCAGTCTTTTCTTTGTTAATTATGTATATCGTCCTTCTGTGAGCGTCCACTCTCGAATTGAGTAAATCATATGGAAAACCCGGAATTTGCCCAGCATCCATTCTTTTAACATTTAAAAATTAAATTTATATTGCAAGTTATATGATTGAGCAATTACCCACCCACCATGACTGATATAAAACAATCCCTTTCTTCTTGTATTCTGTTTGATAAAATGGATAAACAGGTTGTGTCGGAGATCCTTTCTTCTTCGGAACGAGGGTCATATAAAACAGGAGAGATTCTGATTGAAAAAGGATCGGTTCCAAAAGCTCTTTTTATAATTGAAAACGGTACTGTCGGAATTTACAATGAAGATGTATTACTTGTACGTTTAAGTGAACTTTCAATTCTGGGAGAAAGTTTTCTGGCGGATGCTTCCGCTACAGCTACAATCGTTGCCCTTACAGATCTGAAAACAGTTGAAATAAAAACCGGTCACTTTTATGATCTGGCAGTAAAGTATCCGCAACTGATCTTTAACCTTTTTGCAATCAATCATCAGCGGCTCAGAAATTCAAATGAGTCTGCACTTAAAGAAGCACATGCCCGTGAGGAGAAACTAGCTCAACTTGTTACCGAACGAACTGCTGAATTGAATAAAACCCTTGAAGATCTTGTCAAGACCAATTCTGAACTTGAAGAAACTAGAGACAGTCTGATCGAAACACAGAAGTTTCGCCAGCAGTTTCTGGCGAATATGAGTCACGAGATCAGGACTCCCATGAATGCAATAGTAGGATTAACGAATTTGTTGTTGAAATCTAAACTGGATGCACAACAGGATAAATATTTAAATGTGATCAAGAAGAGCGGTGCGAATTTGCTCGTGATCATTAACGATATCCTTGACCTTGCAAAAATTGAATCCGGTAAAATGGAATTGGAAAAAGTTCCCTTCCCTTTGGTTTCAGCAATAAAAAATATTCATACAATTCTGAACCTGAAAGCGGAGGAAAAAGGAATTCAGATGATTGAAAATATTTCTGCTGATATTCCTGAATGGGTCTTAGGGGATGAGACAAGAATTACCCAGGTAATTATGAATCTTGCCGGAAATGCCATCAAATTTACTACTAAAGGAAGCGTTACTATTGATGTTACTCTTGAAAGCAAGGTTGCAGACAAATGCAGGGTTAAATTCAGTGTTAAGGATACAGGTATTGGAATTCCTGAAGATAAAATTGACAAGATCTTTGAAAGCTTCGGGCAGGCTTCAGCAGATACAACCCGGAAATTCGGAGGTACCGGACTAGGACTTACAATTTCAAAACAGCTAGTTGAAATGCATGGCGGAGAAGTAAAAGTAAAGAGTGTTGTAGGGGAAGGATCGGATTTTTATTTCATTATTGATTATACTGAAACTACAAAACCGGTTGAAGAAGTTATTGATGATGCATCAGCCGGTCATAATATGAAAGGTAAAAAGATCCTGTTGGTAGAAGATAATGAATTCAATCAGCTTGTTGCAGTCGATACGATCAATGACTTATTTCCTGATGTCATTGTAGAGGTTGCAGAAAACGGTGTAGAAGCCCTGAAGAAACTCGCAGAAAATGAATATGCATTTTTGTTCATGGATATTCAGATGCCTGAAATGGATGGTTATGAAACAACACGACAGATCCGCAAAACAATGAAAGGTGATAAGGCCCATGTACGCATATGTGCTATGACTGCCAATGTTACAAAGGAAGAAATTGATGCTTGTCTTACTGCAGGGATGAATGATTATATGATGAAACCATTTACTCATGAAATTCTTAAAGAAAAAATATTAAAGAACACATTTGTTCATTCATAATTATTCAGGCATGAATCGCTACGAACAAGTATTTACATTTATGACGGAAAAACTGGAAGCAGAAATGCCTTCCCGTCTTTCCTATCATAGCCTGAATCATATTTTGGATGTGTTAAGTGCTGCAATCAACCTTGCTGAACTTGAAAAACTTTCAGATACAGAAACGGAGCTTTTAAAAGTTGCAGTCCTTTTTCATGATGCCGGTTTTATTAAAACTGTTAGAGGGCATGAAGAAATAGGATGTACTATGGCGAAAGAGATTTTACCGTCTTTTGGATTCAGTATTCCCGAAATAGAAGTTATTTCAGGAATGATCATGGCTACCAAATATCCGCCGAGTCCTAAAACACTATCTGAAAAGATCATCTGTGATGCCGATCTAGATTACCTTGGCCGCGATGATTTTTTTGAGATTGGCAATAAACTTTTTAATGAATTACGTTCACAAGGCTCTTTATCCAGTGAAAATGAATGGAATTCTCTCCAGGTCAATTTCCTCACAACACACAGATATTTTACAGAAGCATCAAAACAATTGCGCGAAGAAAAAAAGAAAATTCATCTGCGCGAAGTGAAAAAATTGGTGATGGCTTCGAATGAGGATTTGTAATAAATAATTTATAGGAAACTTCATTCATGTGGCTAAAGCCGAGCGACAGCTTGATATTCTCTTGAATCCGTCAGCTAAAGCTGACGGCAATAAAGCTGGCACAACTCTGGATTGAAAGTACGAGCTTTATCACTATCAATTTTATTTCCGTTTGTTTTATTGCAATCAGATTTATCTCTACAATCTTTATTGTCGTCAGTTTTATTGCCATTATCTTCATTGCTATCAGTTTCAACACTGACAACTGCATTGCCAACAGCTTTATTGCCGTCAGCTTTATTGTCGTCAGTTTTATTGCCATTAGCTTCATTGCTATCAGTTTCAAAACTGCCAACTGCATTGTCGTCAGCTTTATTGCCGTCAGCTTTAGCTGACGGAAGAAGAAAGATCAATCCAACCCCTGGCTTTAGCCACATTTTTATCTTGAATCAACCAATTAATTCTAATAAATGCGGGAAACTAATTCAATCTTAATAAAAAACATTTACATAAATGATAAGCTAATTATATTTGAAAAGATCTTTTTAAAACAATTACATGTCATACGTAAGAATTTGGGTTCATTTGGTTTTTGCAACAAAAGAACGAGCATCATATTTGAATAAATTAATTAGAGACGATGTTTTTAAGCATATTATAGAAAACGGTAGAAAGAAAAACATTTATTTGAGAAATGTAAATGGATATGACGATCATGCACATTGCTTGTTATCGCTTGCAAAAGATCAAACTATTTCACAAGTTGCTCAATTAATAAAGGGAGAATCTTCGTTTTGGCTTAACAAGAACAAATTAACAAAAGAAAAATTTGCTTGGCAAGATGATTATTATGCAGTTTCAGTATGTGAGTCACAATTGTTAAAAGTTGCAGACTATATTAATAATCAAGAAAGCCATCATGCAAACAGAACTTTTAAAGAAGAATTAGACGAACTAATCAGAGAACATGGGCTCAATATTATTTCAGCATAAATGAAACCCCTGCACTAATTCCAATGGCAGAATATTTCTGCTCAAATCCCGCATCATCTTTTACTATTGAATTCAAATTCATCTGATACTTTGGTCGCAATAGAAAATGTATTCCGGGAGACATACAATATTTTAATTCCAATCCAACCTGACCGTTCAGAATTATTTTCCTGAACAAATCAGTGTCGCTGATGTTATATACATCATTCCCGGCATTGTTTAAATAATATCCTTTACTGTAAACCAACATTCCCGCAGATACACCAGCTGACACACCATATTTGAATTTCTTTTTGCCAAAGTAATAGCTAAATGTTACCGGCATTTCAACAAATGAAACAATGTTTGTTCCCGTACTTTTCAGAATATTTTGATTAATGACAATCTGTTCAACTGAGTCAGTTTGCTGGATATAATTGCTGTCAAGCCGCTGTATTGTTTGTTGTGTCAGATAGACATAACCAAAAATATAATTTGTATCTGTAATGAGCACATTGGTCAGGTACGTATTCCAGTAACTGTTGTCAACCAAAAATAAACTTTTCACTCCCGGATCATAATTCACCTTTTCCCCATACTGAGTATATGCCAATCCTAAAGCAATAGAATAATTATCCGTAGACCGTGAAATTGCAAGATTCAATTGCGGTGCAATTACTTCTGTTTCCCAGGAATTTCTCCGTTGTTCAACAGCCAGGTTTTCAAAGCCTGAAATCGATTTTGAGATTTGATTTACTCCGGCAAGTATTTCGAAACGATATTCTGCTGAATTCCTTGCTTTTGGTTGACTGATCTCTTCCCCTCTCGATGAAATTAATTGTCCATGTGTTCTGTCAATTTTTAAATCTTTGAAATGCCTTGCTTGAAGTGCATACACAGGTGATTGGCTTTTATTGTTTTCGGAAGATACAGTTGTGACAGAAGGTTCTGAAATTTTTGACATTTCCGCATTCTGGGGATTCACAAAAATGCTGCTATTGGAAATTATAGCGAATGAATTAGACGGAGTTCCGGAAATAGTGGTTTGTAACCCTGAATTTTTTACTGAATTATTTTCACGTGATACCTTGATAGAATTATTTTTAACGATAACTGAATTTGAAACTATCGGATTTTTATTTTTTGAAGCAGTTGTCTGACCGGAGTTATCAGAATGATCTTTTGATAGTTCTTTTTTGCCTGAAGTTATTTGTTTCGGAGAAATTGCCGTTTCATTATTTTCCTTTATTGTAATTTGTGCCGGAGTATTATTTTCGGAAATTGATTTTTGAGCTGAATTGTTTTCGCCAAATGAATTTTTCTCAATAGAAGAAACCGGGCTATTACTTCCCTTTTGCGATTCGGTGGAAATTTCATTCTCGTTGAATGTGAGAAATAAAATTGCTCCGGCTAGAGTCAATAAAGAGATGGTCCAAAAGGCAACTTTACGCTGTCGTTTGGCTTTATAATGTCGGTTCAGAAGTTTTTCGGCATCTGGCCAAAAGTCTTCCGGTCTCAAATTGGTGTTCATGATAGTATCTTATTTGATATGTGATCATTTTTTCTGATCTCATCAATTAATGAACGTAATGCTTTTTTTGCCCGGTGCAAGTGAACTTTCGAAGTGGAGGAAGAGATACCGAGCAATTTTCCGATCTCCTCATGTTTGTATCCATCAATCACATACAAATTAAAGACTGCTTTATTCATTTCAGGAAGCTGGTCTACTGCCTGTATGATCTTCTCTTTATCAATTGAGCTATCCAGTTCTACTTCGCTTTGCAGACTGTTTTCATAGGCGGAAATTTCTCCTGATTCAATCAGTTTTTTGTAATTACTGTTTTTCCTGAATTCGTCAATGATATAGTTAATTGCAATTCTTCTTGCCCACAACTCAAAAGGAACTTCCTTGGTTTTTGTTGTGTAGGAAGAAATGTTTGTGACCATCTTATAGAAAACCATATTAAGCGCTGCCATACAATCGTCTTTGTTAATATAATAACGGCGACAAATGGCATAGAGTGGCTGGAAGCACACATTGTAAAGGTCGTAATGTGCTTTCCGGTCATCTTTCCGGCACCGCTCTAAAAGTTCTCTTGATGGATTCATCTTAAAATGGAAAAAGGATGTTGTAAATTTTACAACATCCTTATTTCACTATGGGAACGTTTAGTCTTTTATGAACCGGGCAAATGATCTTTCACCTGATTTGTTTCTGACTTCAAGGAAATAAATTCCAGATGTTAATTCAGAGATATCAACTTCTGATTTTTCACCTGACAGATTTCCTTCTTTTATTTTCTGACCGGATACAGAAAGGATAGAATAAATCGTTGCACCGGACTTAGGAGACGATGTTACAACTATTCTATCCTTTGAAGGGTTGGGGTAAAGACTGGAAATCAGGGAAGTATTTTCTTCTATATTCACCGTATTCAACTGAGTTGGTGAAACAACATTAATGGTAAAGCCAACATTTGAATTGCGGTAGATGATCATTCCTGTTGAATCAACAGTTAAACTATCGCAATATGTGTTTGTACATCCACTCAAGTCAGCAACCGTTAAGCAGATCTGGTAGGTTCCATGTGTTGTATAGTTGTGAATAGGATATGCGGCAGTTGATGTATTTCCATCACCGAAATCCCATGAGAAACTCAAATTAGTTCCGCTTGATAAATTCACTACTGCCAATTGATATGGTGAAAGCTGAGTAAAGATGAAATATGATGTACAGAATACCGGAGTAATGATCGCTGTATCTACAACAATTGTCTGGAAAGTAGAATCTACACAAACTCCATCATTAATAGAAAATCCGACGCTATAAGTTCCCGGCGCACTATATGTATGAACAGGGAATCGATCAGTACTAAGCGGAGAACCATCACCGAAGTTCCAAAGATAGGAAGTGTTTGCAGGATCTGTAGTTGAATAGTCAATGAAGTAAGCATCAAGTCCAAAAGGAACTACAGTGAAATTCGCCTGACAAGGAGTTGGTCCGGGAATTGCCAAAGGAACACAGAATGTACAGACCACATTCATAGTAGAAAGTTCGACTAGTTCCATGCATACATTATAAATCATTGGTCCACTTATATATGTATGTGTTTGAAAATTGCTTCCCATGGAAATAGTTGTACCATCACCGAAATCCCAATTTGCCAGGTATAATGTTGTGTCGAAACTAGCATTAAAGAAATATGTATTCAATGGACCCATACCAGGCATAAATGAAAAATAGCAATTTGATTGTGAGCTGAAAGTAACTGTTGAACAAGTTTGGCAGATTACCGTTCCGATACTGTCGGTTTCTGTAGCGCACACATTATAAGTTCCCGGACTGAATTGATACATTGTTGTTATTCCTATACCAACTCCGCCATTTCCATAATCCCATGTAACCTGATTTGTCTGGCTAGTTGGGTGAAATGTAAAGTAACCAACCATTGGAGCCATTGAATCTATCATTACATCAAATGTACATGGTGTTGGGGGTGTTGTTACAACAATCGGAGCGCAATAATAGCAAGTATCTAAAAAGCTATAGGATGTCATGCAAACATTATAGACTCCCGGAACCGGAAAAACATGTGAGATAGTAGCACCGCTTCCGGTATTACCATCTCCAAAATCCCATACAATATTTCCTAAGTTATTCGAAACAGCAGTGAAGTCATAATTGTTTCCGTTGCCGGTGATCGCAATGAAATTGCAAAGCGCGGGGTTATTAAACTGTATATTGAGACAACAAGCCGTAACGGTTGTTTGCAAAACCGTATCATATTCTGTTACGCATACCAGGTATTGTCCATAAGTAGAAAACTGGTGGAACATTGTATTTCCAGTAACTGCAGTTGTACTGTCACCGAAATCCCACATAAAAATGCTGTTATTCGACACAGGATTTACATTGAAATTATAGACTGTTGAGGCAGAGTCGTAGACGTAAGTCATCACACAACCTTGTCCTTTCATTTCAGCAAATGAAAACAGGACCAGAAGTAATAAGTAGATTTTTTTCATGGGTTAGAGAATTTTGATTTTATATAAGGTAACACGCAGTGTATCCTGAAATGGTTTACATGAAAGTAATGTTTTTCCTTGAAATAGCCTAACGAGCTGATAACAAGCCCTTTTCTATTCTATAAGCAAATAAAAGTGTCGAAGGTCAAGGATCAAAGGTAAAAAACTCAGAGGTAGATGGATACTTTCAAAAACCATTTAAATATCCTATTTTTGGCCCACCAAATTAACTATGCCCGGGTGGCGGAATTGGTAGACGCGTCGGTCTCAAAAACCGATGGTAGTAATGCCGTACCGGTTCGATTCCGGTCCTGGGTACCTTACCGGACAACATCAAATTATCCTGATGCTGTCCGTTTTTTTTTTGCTCAAAAGCCGCACTGGTGGCTTGAATTGAGACTAGTAGCTCATTAACTCTATTGGTTCGAAGTCGTCCTTTTGAAAATGTCAGATTTTCAGGATACATCGAACCGATGATTTTTTGTTTCACATCAATACTTGAAGCTTCATAGTGACCATGTATGTTTTCCATCATGCTTAAACCCCATTTTAGATACTCACCCAATTCACTTTCTGCCATGTTGAATTGATTACGCTCTATCGATAATTTGTTGATTGTACTTTCGTATCGTTTCTTCGCTTCAGTGAAATCTGCTTTTGTCATTTCACCATCGGCTAATAAATCAGTAATCTTGTTTATTCGATCTTTGTTTTTTGCAATCTCTGTTTCCCGTTTACTTATTTCGGTTTTACGATTGTCTTTATTACCGTTAAGTAAGTCTTTAATGATTTCCTGATAGAGATCTTTTACTGTAGATTCAATTTTAATCTCACTCAACATTTCTTCTAACTGAGAATTGACAATGTCCGCACGATAGCGTTCTTTAAAACACACGTTGCAATGATAATAATAGTAACGCCCACCATTACCTTTCGATGCGCTACCAGTTAGCTTATTGCTACAATTAGAACATAGCAATAATCCACGAAGCGGTAAGTTATCATCCAACTGTTGAATTTTTACTCTATTTGATTTTTGTCGCCTGCCTGCAAGAATGTTCTGAACTTGATCGAACATTTCTGTTGAAACAAATTGTACATGCAATCCATCAACCCATTTCTCTTCCTCGTCTAATGTTGCTTTTACTAATACTTTTCCTGTGTAAACTCGATTTTGAAGTAAAATAGAAAACTGACTTTTCATACCACTATTTCTTGCAACACTCATCAAGCTTTGAGTAAGCAATTGGATCAGCTTTTACTTCATCAGCATCAAAACCATATTTTGAAATTAGTTGTCGAATAGCTTCGGGGTTGGTTTTTTTGGAGTTATAAGTTACTTTGATAGTCATTGCTTTTTCATCAAGCTGAACCGCTTCAATTCCTTTATCGAAAGTTAAATCACGTTCAATTTTTGCACCACAACTTTCACATTCTTTGCAGTGATCACAATAGATAGTCGTTTTGATAACAAGTGTATCTATTTCTTTTGCAAATAAGGAATTTGAAATTGTAAAAAAGATAAGTAAGGCTGAATTAACCACTAATTTATGGAAAGCTTTCATGTTTTTATTTTTTGGGTTTAACCATGCGCAGATGACCTCTAAGGTAGGGTAGTGTTTAATCTGCGCTTTTCTATTTCAACCAATCGTGCTGCCGCTTCAACCACCTACCCGGATATTGCCGGGCGCATGGTTAAATTTGTTG
>JBMQEM010000099.1:0-23557 GCA_049363815.1 Bacteroidota bacterium | reverse complement strand
TGTTGGCAAGGCTTTTTTTGAAGGAAAAATACCGATTGATTATTTCAGGATTCAGAACAGCGACCCGGTTGCAATTTCTGCAGTGGGAGTAAGAGACTATTTTTTTGTAAAGAGTAATGGTGTTCTGGAGAAAATAATGCTTTCGGAAATTCTGACAGTTGAAGCGATGGCGAATTATATTATTATAAATTGCAGCAATAAAAAAGTGGTCGCCTATCTGACATTGAAACAGATCAATGAATTTCTTCCTGAAGATGCATTTTTAAAAGTTCATAAAAGTTATATAGTTGCTTGTGATAAGATCAATAGGATCGACCACGATGAAATTATAATTTCAGGAATGACTGTACCGGTGGGAATGAATTATAAGGAGATCGTAGAACAAAAGATCATTAATGGTAAAATACTCAAGAGGTAGCTGCTTTATCAAGAATATCAGGCTTTTTGTGTAATATAAATTTGCGTATAAGTAAGTCTTCCTATTTTTGATTTTATAAAATCTCTGGTCATGAAATTAAAAATACTTGCTCTTGTCTCATTTTTAATGTTTGCAGATATCGCCTCTGCGCAATGGGTCCAACGTGCATCTTTTCCGGGAACTGCCAGGGCTAAGGCAGCGTCATTCACTATCGGAAATAAAATTTATGTTGTTGGTGGAATAACTAATTCCCTTGTTATCCTAAGAGATTTCTGGGAATATGATATTACAGCAAATACCTGGACGCAAAAATCAAATTTCCCTGGAGAAGAAAGGTATGGAGCTGCGACCTTTGTTTTAAACGGAAGAGGATATGTGACAACCGGTGGAAATGATTTCGGGTTCCTTGATGATCTATGGGAATTCAATCCGGTCACCGATACCTGGGCACAAAGAAATGGTCTGCCTGCCGGAACTGCTCAGCATGAAAATCAAAGACGGGAAGCATTTGCTTTTACTATTGGAAGTAAAGCATATCTAGGAGGTGGTGAAGGTTTTGTGTTCGGACCAAACCAGACCTGGAATTATGCGTTCTTTGATCTATGGGAATACAATCCGGTTAACAATACATGGATCCATAAATCTGATGTGCCAGATGCCATTGGCAGGAATATGTCAATTGGGGTTTCAGTAAATAACAAAGCATATATTGGGATGGGTTGTAATGTAGACCAGAATATAAATCGAACAAGTTTCTGGGAATACGAACCGATATCGGATATCTGGACAGCCAAGTCTGATTTTCCAAATAACTTTACGACAGATGCAAGCACATTTGTTCTGGATACTACTTTATACCTTATCGGTGGAGTCAATCTAAATCCGGTAAGTCTGTCTGACCAGTTTTATAAATATGAACCTTCGACTGATTCATGGACCCAACTCCCGGATTTCACCGGTGGTGGTATTGCCGGAGCGATATGTGGAACGAATGGAATAACAGCTTTTGTCGGTACAGGATACAATACCAGTGTTGTTACGCGTAATGATCTTTGGGAGATCACAACGATACAAACTGCAATTGCTGAAAGTTATATTTCTTTCGATGAGAAAACATCGTTTTTCCCAAATCCTATGACAGATAGACTTTCTATCAAGTCAGAAGAAGATATTATATCAGTTGAATTATTTGATGTCACAGGAAAAATAATTCTAAGTGAAGAGAACACTTTCGAAAATATCAATGTACAAAACCTTAACCCAGGCATATACCGTTTAATTGTAAGATTCAAAAATGGAAGGATGGTTTCTAAACAAGCAGTTAAGTTTTAACTAATAACCGGCATCGGAGCAAATAGTTTAAAACTTGAAAGTTCTTTCCTTCCAGGACCATTATTCATTTTTCTTGGGTAATGGTCCTCGTTTGTAAATGACAAGTCCATTCAAAAAATTTCGGAGTAATTGATCGCCGCAAGGTTTGTAATTCGGATGGTCTTCATTTCTGAAAATTGCACTTAATTCAGTTTTGCTGATCTCGAAGTTTACAAGTTTTAAAATTTTGATTATATCGTCATCGCGTAACTCCAGAGCGACACGAAGTTTTTTAAATATATCGTTATTGGTAAGCATCGTAATTAGAGATTATTTTTTCTGACTATGATTTGGCTTTTTCTTTTTTGAAAAGTTTCTTTTCTTCCCGCCAAAATTATTTCTTTTTTGTTCGACAGGATTCCATTCCGGTCCTTTTCCAAGAGATTCCGGCAAAGGAATTTTTGGAATAGTGCTTTCTATAAAAGTTTCTATCTGTACAAAACGTGCCTGATCTTTTGGGCTCACAAAAGTAATAGCCTCTCCGGTAGTTTCAGCTCTTGCAGTACGACCTACGCGGTGTACATAATCTTCAGCATCTCCAGGTACATCGTAATTGATCACCAATGCAATATTCTCAATATCGATTCCCCTGGATAAAATATCCGTTGCAATAAGAACCGGAACTTTTTTATTCTTAAAGTTAAGTAAAACACTTTCGCGCATTTCCTGCGTAAGATCACTGTGTATAGCTGCCGCAGGCAGATTTCTTTTCTGGAGTTCTTTTTCCAGTGTTTTTACTGCAATTTTTGTGGATGCAAAAATCAGGGCTGTACTGATCTTTCGTTCGGCAAGTAAATGAACAATTAGATTATTTTTCTGATCGTCAAAGACAACATATGCTTTCTGATCAACTCCTGCAGCAGGTTTACTGATAGCAATGTTGATCTCAACGGGGTTATTCATCAGCTTTTTTGCCAATGGACGGATCTTGACCGGCATTGTTGCACTGAATAAGAGGATCTGTTTTTTCTCCGGTAAAAATTTATTGATCGTCATGATGTCTTCGTAAAAACCCATGTCAAGCATTTTATCTGCTTCGTCCAGGATCAATGTTTCAAGCTGATCCATTTTCACATACCCGAGTTTCAGGTGACTTAACAGCCGACCAGGAGTTGCGATGATAACAGATGTGCCTTCCATCAAAGCTTTCTTTTCCCTGTCAAAGGAAAATCCATCATTTCCGCCATACACAGCGATCGAATTTGCATGAGTAAAATAAGCAAAGCCCTGAAAAGCCTGGTCAATTTGTACTGCAAGCTCACGTGTTGGTGCAAGAATTAATGCTGCAGTATGTGGAGTTTTGCTGTCTGAAATTTGTTGTAAAGTGGGTAAAAGGTAAGCAGCAGTTTTACCTGTTCCTGTTTGTGCGCAAGCTAAAACATCACGCTTAGCTAAAATTTCAGGTATTACGCTGTTTTGTATTGGGGTGGGTTTATCATAACCCATTGTGTAAAGCCCATCTAATAAATCATCATTGAAATTAAATGCTTCAAATCCTAAATCTTCCATTCGTATTTTTATTCTGCGTAAAGGTACGAATTTCTAATGGATGACGTAGTATCCGTTTTTCGTCCATTGTTTATCGTGTTTCGAAACTACGAAAGACGATAAACAATGGATGAAAAACGCTTTTTACGGATGCACTCTGAAAACATTCATATTGTTCTCAAACAAACTGTAGTCTGATGATTCAACGATACCATCTCCATTCAGATCTTCCGGAATATAGCCGCCTGCATTGATCTGGGCAGCGTTCTGAATGCTATTCATGTCCACCACTTCAATCGTACCGTTATGATCAACATCGCCGGAGAAAAATGCATAACGGCCGTCGCCCAGATCATGCATATTACTACCAAGTGCTTTTGTGATAGCATCACTGAAAATATATGTAGTTACTGTGCCTGAAAAAGAAACAGGAACTGAACTCCATGTTTCAAGGGCGTTGCGGTGGTGAACACTGATGTAATAACTTCCATTCAGTAATTCAGAAGGGAAAATGAAACTTCCTTCACCACTTGTATTGATCGTACTCTTGAAGCTTTGTATTTCAGAATATGGAGCAGAAGACTGATGTAATTTTACGATGATCGTATCGCAAATCGTAGGATTAGTAATCGGATTCGCAACAGCTTTCATTTGTCCGGCTGAAAGATAAAATCCTTCGATATATAATTTCACATTAAGTGTCAATCCTGTTGTGATGTCAAATGTTGAAGCTGAACAAACGACACAGCCTTTACTATTGGTAACACAAATTGTACCGGTTACAGGACTGACATTTGGAACTACTGCTTCAATTTCAGTCGAACTGATCACTGTAAAAGATGCAGCATTATTACCCGCAAAAGTTACTGCAGTTGCATCGGTAAATCCGGTTCCAGTAATTGTTACAACAGCTCCCGGAACACCGTTCACCGGTGTGAATGATGCTATGGATAGAGTATCAGGAACACTAACAGAGACAGAATTGGAAGCTGTACATCCTGTTGCACTGCTGGTCGCAACTACAGTATAGGTAGTGTTTACAGCTGGATTATCCGTTGGGTTCTGAACAGTAGAAACAAATCCTGCCGGTACAGAAGTCCAGGAGTAATTGATCGTTTCAGGAATAGCGTTGTTGATATTAATAGACCAGTTTTGAATTCGGCCGGTATCAACGTTTGCAAGATCCTGCACTTTCAGCAACCATGTACCGTTTGCATTTCCTGTAAGAGCATTGAAGTTTCCATCAGGTCTGTAGGTACCTGTAAATGGAGCAGTACCTGTACTGATCAGCGTAGTTGCAGGCATTGAGAAAACAGTATTGATGAAATTATCTCCACCACTTCCACGACGATTACTTAAAAGAATTGTATTTCCACTTGGAGCGACAAGAGAAATTGCAAGATCGCCATCGTAAGTATGCGTTAGATTGATCCGAACAGATACCACTGAAGTAGTTGTAAGTGTTGCCGGAGTAATACCGGATACAACAATCGGTGAAGTAACACCAGTGGAATTGTTATCAGGAATTACAACAGGAACGTTTGTGGAAAAAGTTGTTGCAACATTCTGGGTTCCGCCAGAGGTACCTGTTGCATTCAGTTGAACAGAATTTCCGTTACAGGCAGGATCACTTGCAGTTGCATTTGCGGTGATTGGAATAGTCGAAACAACAACCGGTGTCGATGTTGAAACAGAAGAACCGCAATTTGTAGAAACGGTATAGCTTCCTGGTGAGGATACAGTGATCGATTGAGTAGTCTCACCTGTAGACCATAAATAATTACTTGCAACACTTGCATTCAGGGTCACGCTTCCTCCTGCACAGATCAATGTTGGTCCGGCAGCAGTAACGGTAGGAGCAGAGTTTTGCTGTGTTAAAGTGATTGGAACTGCAACCCAGTTGTTATTTTCATCGCTTTCAAGGAAATTATTTTCAGGATCCGTAATCGAAACAACATAGTATGTGCCATTACAGATATTATTCAGTGGAATCGGGTCATTCAGGGAGATACTGTAAACATCATAATTTCCCGGATAGATTCCCTGTGTCAAACCGCAACCTGTGTGAAATCCAAAGTTGTTATTTGGAAATGTTGTCATTGGATTTCCATTGTTGTCTACACACTGTCCGGGATTAGTTGAACAATGTCCAAGATTGATCAGACAAAAACTTTGCTTAACTCCGGTACCAACAATAGGCCATGTTCTTGCATCGGGATTTGAAGTTGCTGTTCGCAAAGTGTAATTTGACCAATGATCAACGTGCAAGTGTCCGTGCGCAACGTGATAAGTCATCTTACCGGCTTCACGATCGTAATAGGTCAAGGTGTCAGTGCCAGGAACTTTTTGATAAATTCTCTGCTTAACAAGATGTTTAATGTCTTCATCGTTTGGACAAACCGTACCACAAGGAACCAAAGTAGTTCCGCAATAACAGGAGTCAACACCAAAAATGTCAATAGGTCCGTAACCAATATTTGGAGTAGCATTTGCGATGTAAAGAAATCCTGGAGCTTCAGTATGATTGACAGTGATTTCTTTTGCAGAAGCGGTCATGTCAGGAAGAAGGTCACAACCTGTTGCTCCACCGGGGCAAACGCAAGTTGCGCAAAGGTATGTGCCTTGTGGCCCGCTACCAACAGTGGTTTGACCGGGGTTTGGTGGATTCTGAACAAAAACAATACTTGCTGTATGAATGGATCCGGTATCGGCATTGGCCTGATCAGATACAATGAACTTCCAGGTTCCATTTGGATTTTGTCCGTTGTTGAACAGACTTGTATTTCCAGTAGGTAAATAAATTCCGGTATAAGGAGCCTGACCGTTGCTGAAAGCTGTACCATCCATACCGACACAGGTTCCAAGAAAATTATTTGCAGATCCACCAACGCCGGAAATCAAAGTAATGATCAATCCATCAGGTGACATAAGCTTCATAACAAGATCATTCTTGTAGGTATGAGTTATATCCATGCAAACGTGTGCAAGACCAAATGTCGTATCAATAACGTTTGGAAGTCCGGAAACTATTATCGGAACAGTATCCGTTTGATTATCCATGATCGGCTCATTGCCCGTCCAACTGAAAGTCTGGGCATTTGAATTCCATGTGATCAAACATAGAATGGTCGCAAAAAGTAATTTTTTCATCAAATTGTTTGTTGGTTTGGTGAGATTGCAGCATTCGCTCTCGAAGGTCAAATTATAAAAAAAATGTGAAAAACCAAAATTCAGGAATAAAAGCAACGAATTTCAATGGAAATTAAATTATTTATGGAAATAGTTATAGTAATTCAGTAAATAATCCATTAAAATCCATTATACAAAACTAATAATTAAAGGGTCAAACAAAGCCCAACTGTTTCGGAAAAGCTAACGGACAAAATTCAAATAATGGTTATAGGTGGATGATTAATTGAAAAATTAGGTAAGTGTTTTAACATAACAATTGTTGCCATTAATATCTTTCTTTTCAAATCCCATAACTTTCAGGAACCGTTCGTGATTTTTATTGTCGACTTTTTTGTAGGCGATCTGCTTTACACCTTTTGAGAACAAATAATTGTTTTCTTTTTCAAAGATAAATTTACCGACTTTAAAATCCCTGAATTTTTCAAGAGTGTAATTGATCTGAACGTATGCAGTTCCATCGGAACTGATTTGGGCAGCGAAAATATTGGCTATGACAAGATCTCTCAACACAACAAACCTTAATTGATCACCGGTTTCGGAAATTGAATAGTCAGGGAAATAATTATTGATATCCTTCTGGTAAAAGGAAAGGAATTTTCTGATAATAATATCACTTTGGCTGAACTCAAGCAAGTCGAAGTTTTCAGTCGTTCTGTAGATCTTGATAAGATAGTAAAGATTGATCCCTAATAACAATGAGTTGGTAAGGATGATTGGAAATGCGCTTAAGGCAATACCGTAAACGATAAATGCCAGGCAGCCCAGACTGTTCAACCAGCGGAAACGGATATCATTTGTTACAACTAATGAAAAGGCAAGTAATACAGAAGCAAGATAGCCGAAGGACTGGGTTAGAATTTCGTTCACAGAAATGTTTTTTGTAGCGAAAGTAATTAATTTAAAATGATTTTTGTCTGGGATGTTCACACTATGCTATTCGCATGAAAGTTTAAGACAGACTTATTCTGTTCTCTCAAACCTTATAGAGCGAAAATCATAAAATAATTTTTCTCTTCAGCCAGATGAATAATTTATCTTTGCTTTATGAAAGATGTTTTTATAATAAGGCATGCGAAATCAGACTGGTCTATTGATGGTTTAGTAGACATTGACCGGGCTTTAAACGCACGTGGATATAATGATGCTCATAACGTTGGTACATGCCTGAGGAAGAAAGGTCACATTCCTCAAATGATAATAAGTAGCCCTGCTGTCCGAGCATTGACAACAGCTCTGATCTTTTCAGATGAATTATCATTTTCAAAATCAAATATCAGAATTGAACCGGATTTGTATGAAACGGGATGGAAGGATTACATGGCCATTATAAATTCATTGCCAGAGGCGATCAGTTCAGTATTTATTTTTGGTCACAATCCCATTGTTAGCGATCTGAGCAGTCATTTATCCGGAAGGGTTCTTGAAATGCCCACCTGTGCTGTGGCGCGTTTTTCGCTTTCAGAAGGTAAATGGAACTCATTATCTGTAGAAAACATTGAATTTATTGAAATGTTGACTCCCAAAACCATTTTATAGGACAAATGTCAGTATTAAATTAACATTAAGTCTTTGTGTTCGTCTTGGTCGTTTCGTATTTTTAAGAAATATTACCGTTTATTAAATATTATTTATGAAAAAAGAACTTAGAAAAGAGCTGGAATCGAAAATTTCAGCTGCAATTTCTTCTGCTTTACCCGCAGAACAGAAGGTAGCGATCTCAAAATCAAAGAAGGCAATCGATCAGGCCGGAAAAGCAGTTGCAAAAAAGTTTGCTAAAGTGATCAAGGCAATAGCTAAAGAGAAGAAGCGATTGCAGAAAAAGGTCAGGGTAGTAAAAAAGAAAAAAGCAGCCGTCGTTAAAAAGAGAAAATAGTCTGATTTATTTTTATGAAGAAGAAAGACAGTACTTTGATCAACCGTGATCTGAGTTGGTTGTCATTTAATGCACGTGTACTTCAGGAAGCTGAAGATGAATCCGTGCCTTTGATCGAACGATTACGTTTCCTTGGGATATTCAGTAATAACCGTGACGAGTTTTTTAAAGTACGGGTAGCCACGATCCGTAGAATGATGAAATTCGGAAAACGTGGTAAGGAGATCATCGGAACTGATCCCGGTGAACTGATCGAAAAAGTTCAGAGAACAGTGATTGAACAGCAGAAAAAGTTTGATAAACTGTTCAGCAAAATTCTTGTCGAGCTTGAAAAGGAAAATATTTATTTTATAAGTGATAGGCAGTTAAATCCTTCTCAGGAATTATTTGTACGTGATTATTTTCATCAGAAGATCTATCCGCAACTAATGCCGATCATGATCGATTCGGTTCCGCACTTCCCTTATCTGAAAGACAGGATGATCTATCTGGCCGTGAAAATAAAATCCGGACCAAAATCGGGGAATAAAAATAAATTTTCACTGATTGAAATTCCAACCGATGTACTTCCCCGGATCATCGTTCTGCCTTCGAAAACAGAAAAGAAAAATATTATTCTCCTGGAAGATATCATCCGGTTTTGTCTGAACGATATCTATTCAATTTTTGATTATGAAACCATAGAAGGGTATACAATTAAACTTACCCGTGATTCCGAGTTGGATATCGATAGCGACATTACCAAGAGTTGGCTTGAGAAAGTAACGAAAAGTCTGAAGCAAAGAAAGAAAGGTGACCCTGTCAGATTGGTTTATGATGAACGTATTCCTGCCGATCTCCTGGATTTCATTGTAAAAAAAATAAAGCTGAAAGACAGGGAATATCTGACGCCGGGAGGGAAGTATCATAATTTTAAAGACTTCATTAATTTCCCACGGATAGGAAGGAAGGAATTGTGGTATAGAATTCCTAAGCCATTGGATCATCCTGAACTTGCCGGACAAAAGAGTTTATTTACGGTCATAAAGAAGAAGGATGTTTTGCTTTCTTATCCTTATCAGTCGTTTTTACATATCATCGATCTCTTACGTGAAGCATCAATTGACCCGAAAGTAAGTTCGATAAAAATTACACTTTACCGTGCATCAACTAACAGTAGTATTGTCAATGCGCTTATCAATGCAGTAAGAAACGGAAAACAGGTCTTCGTTGTCCTGGAATTACAGGCGCGCTTCGATGAAGAAACGAATATCTATTATGCTGATAAATTGCAGGAGGCAGGAGCGGAAGTGATCTTTGGTGTTCCCGGATTAAAAGTACACTCGAAATTATTTCTGATTACCCGAAAAGAAGAAAACAAAACTGTACACTATGCTCACATAGGCACGGGTAATTTCAATGAGAAAACTGCAAGGCTTTATTGTGATCACTCTTTGCTTACGACAGATAAATCACTCACACGCGAAGTGGAAAAACTATTTGCTTTTTATAAGAACAACTATAAGACAGGTCACTTTAAGCATTTGATAGTTTCGCCATTCAATACAAGGAAAAGATTCGTTTCTTTGATCAATAAAGAAATAGAGAATGCCCAGTTGGGAAAAGAAGCATGGATGATCCTTAAGATGAACAGTCTTGTGGATCAGGATATGATTGAAAAATTATATGAGGCCAGTTCCGCAGGAGTCAGGATCCGTTTAATTGTCCGCAGTATCTGTTCTCTGATTCCGGGAATTCCGGGTCTGAGCGAGAACATTGAGGCAATCAGTATCGTTGATAAATTTTTGGAGCATAGTCGTATATTTATCTTTTGTCAAGGCGGTGATTCAAAATATTATTTGTCATCAGGCGACTGGATGAACAGGAATCTCGACTTCAGATCTGAAGTGGCTGTTCCGATCTACGATTCCGGTTTGCAGGCACAACTGATGCAGTATGTTTCAATTCAATTCCGGGATAATACCAAGGCAAGAATTCATTCTAGGAATAATCCGAATGAATATGTTAAACGTGGTGGACGACCTTTTAAAGCTCAGGATGAAATTTTCAAATGGATGTTAAGCATGCGTTCACATCCGCAGAAACAGGAGCCCGTTAAAGTATTAAAACCTTCCGGTGGAAAAGTCCTGAAGTAAAGTGGCGGCTTAGCAGTCCGGATTTGGATTTAATAATGTAGTTTTATCAGATGGAAATGGGCAACAAGTTAATGAAATACGCAGCAATTGATATTGGATCAAACGCTGTCCGTCTTTTACTTTGTAATGCTGTTGAAGAACATGGTGTTGTTCATTTTAAAAAATCAGAATTGGTAAGAATACCCTTGAGGTTAGGTGAAGATGTCTTTCGTTCTGGGAAGATCAGTGAGGTAAAATCACTGAGTTTTATAAAAACTATGCAGGCATTCAAATTACTCATTGATGTTTTTGATCCTGTTTCTTATCGCGCATGTGCAACAGCATCAATGCGTGAAGCATTGAACGGTAAAGAGCTTATAGAAAAAGTGCGGCGTAACTGCGGACTGGAAATTGAGATCATTTCCGGAAAGGAGGAAGCTGAACTCATCTATGCAAATCATGTAGAAGAGTTTTTAAATATTGATCATTCATATTTATATATTGATGTTGGAGGCGGGAGTACCGAGCTGACAGTTTTTGATAAAAAAGCGATCGTGGCTTCCAATTCATTTAATGTTGGTACTATCCGTTGGCTCGAAGGAAAGGTTAGCAAAGAGGTCTGGGATGAAATGAAAGAGTGGACACGCAATATCACGATGTTTCACCAGCCACTGACTGCTATTGGATCAGGCGGAAATATCAACAAGATCTTCAAGATGATCGGACGGAAGAGCAAGTCGCTGCCATTTGAAAAACTAAAAGAGTTATACGGTCAGATGAAAGACCAGTCACTCGACGACCGCATGGAGATCTGGGGACTGAATCCGGATAGAGCAGATGTTATTGTCCCTGCAGCTAAGATCTATTTGAGTCAGATGAAAGCCGCAAATGCAGCAGAGATCATTGTTCCCCAGTTCGGATTGTCGGATGGGATCGTGCATGAGTTGCATTTTAATCAGACAAAAACATTGGCAAACTGATTCAGCTAAAGCAATAAATTAATTGAACAAAAAAAGCCGCATGAATTCTGCGGCTTTTTTTAATCTTTTTTTATTTCCCCATCATAACAGGGATCATCTTCGAAAATTTAGAGTTATGAATCTGTAAGAAATATAATCCTTTGCTGAGAGTTTTGGCAGAAAGTTGATACTCATTTCCACTGAATGTCGTTTCAAAAACATTTTGTCCCAAAGAAGAGTAGATCTTCAGTAATGACATTTCATTTCCATTTGCATTGATTTTTATTGTTGCAAAATCAATCACCGGATTCGGGTAAACCGAAATTCCTGATTCGTTTAAGTCGTCAATGCCGGTTCCTGCATCCAGGACGAAATAAGTGTCGCATTGCACGCATCCATTATCATCTGTTACACATAATTCGTAAGTGCCTGCAAGTAGTATGGAAAGATCTTCTGTTATTTCACCGATATCCCACAAATAACTGTATAAAGGTGTCCCGCCATTTACAGTAACATCAATACTGCCATCTGCACATCCTATGCAAGTTGAGTTCGTTACTGTAGCTGTTAACTGGATTGGTTGTGGTTCACCAACAGCAATGTTGGATGTAGTTGTGCATCCCAGACTGTCTATTACTGTAACGGTATAGTTGCCAGCACAAAGTCCGGTTGCATTTTCGCCGGTTTGTACCGGTGATGTATTCCATGAATATTGAAAAGGACTTTCACCGGTAGCGGATGCACTGGCAATTCCATCGCAAGCTCCTGCACAAAGTGCATCACTTGAAGTAGCTGAAAGTACCAAAGGTAAAGGATCGTTTAATGTTACAAAGGCAGTAACAGTACAACCTGATGCATCAGTTGTCATTACTTCATAAATACCTGCACACAATCCTGTAGCAGTATCAGATGTCTGCGCAGGTACTGTAGACCAGAAATAAGTAAATGGTCCCTGTCCGATTACCGAAGCAACAGCTACACCATCACATTGGCCGGTACATTTATTGGCTGTTGAAACAGATAATTGAGTAGAGCAGAAATTTGTTGTAGTAGAAATTTTTGTGAGATATGCATCCAGAAGGGTGTCGCCAATAATATTTGTGTTCCCGAAACGAATTGAATCTATGAATTCACCACAAACATAAACGTTGTTAGCATTATCTACACCAACTCCACGACCTCTGTCGCTGTCAAGTCCGCCGGCTGAACGGATCCAATTCAGATTCTGTCCATCGGCAGAATAAGAAGCGATAAAAATATCTGCGAAACCGTTTCCATAGATGGTGTCAGGTGTAAAAATTCCAGCAACGGCATAATCCCCGACAACAATAACATTTCCGGCATTGTCATGCGTGATACCTCTGCCAATGTCATCCTCAACTCCGCCACCATCAACTACCCATAGGTTATCTCCGTTACTATCATAAGCAGCAACGAACATATCCTGGTTGCCTCTTGAATATGCCTGGTTCGTTCCGAAATAACCTGTCTGGAATTCACCGGTGATCACAATGTTTCCATTGATGTTCACCATCACATCCCAACCGCGGTCAAATCCTGTATCACCGGCCATTTTAGCCCAATCAAGGTTACCATTATCAGCGTTATATTTTGCAAGGAATATTTCTGTGTGTCCATTGCCATTAAGATCTACACTCGATGAAAATTCTGCCGTGCCAACAAAATATCCGGTGACATAAACAAAACCATTACGATCACTGGCAATAGCATATGCTTTATCACTTTCTGCTCCACCTAATCTGCGACCCCAGATGTAATTTCCGTTTGAATCAAACTTCACAATGGTACCGTCATAATCGCCATTTGAAGTAAACAGATAATTCCCTTCGAAATAAGTGTCTCCTTTTGTACCCCCACAAGCATATACGTTTCCTGATTCGTCACAAGAAACACCATAACCTCTGGAGTGAATAACACCTGTTGTCGACAATGTTTTAACCCAGGTAACATTGCCGCTGGTATCATATTTTGCAATGAACATGTTGTTAACCTCAGGACCTGGAGTGGTTTTCATTATCGACTCCCAGTAGCATGTGTCTTCAAATTCTCCGACAGCAAAGATGTTTCCAAAACCGTCCAGTGCAATCGATTGAATTTTATCTCCACCTTTTCCTCCGGCACGTTTAGCCCATACTAATCTACCTGTTGGACTGTATTTAGCTAAGAAAATGTCGTGAACACCGGCAGAAGACAATATCAGTCCGTTACCAAAATCGGTATCATATTCCAGCATGCCCGCTATATAGGTGTTACCGTCAGGATCAGTTACCAGGTCGTAGCCTTCTTCGAATCCTTCGCTTTGAATTGACTTTGCCCATTGAAAGGACTGCGCATTGGAAATTCCCTGACCAAATAAGAGAATCAATAAGATTAATCGATATGTACGGGTTTGCATTGAGGTTTTTAATGTTTATTTGAGTAACAGAATTGTGATATAAAATAATATGCCCTTAAATGAATATGAATTTGTATTCCGCCTTATTTTGGTCAAGTGTTCGTTTCTAATCCGTTTTCAGGGTTTGTACTTCCGGGATTAAAATCGTGAACAGATTTTAATCCCGGAAGGGACTTGTATTAACTAATTGTTGTGTATTGTCAGAATCGCTGTAAGTACCGTATTTATTGAGGTCCAGAGGATTCGTTGAGTGGTAAATCTCTGTATTTTTAGGTAAATAACAGGGATTTAATTTATTAGTTCATTTTGACACCATGATGTATGCAAGAATCTTGTTAAAATTGAATTCGGAATGAAAACAGTATGAAAAGACTTCAGAATTTCAAGATCAGAAACACCGCCGAACTCTATGAGTTGCTTCCGGAAAACGAGCGGATCATAACTGATATTTTATTGCAATTGATTCGGGAAAACCTCCCGGAATATTGTAAGGAAAAAATATCTTATAATGTGCCCTTCTTTAAAGGAAGAAAAGGTATTTGTATAATCTGGCCGGCGTCAGTTCCCAGAGGGGGATTAAATTCGGGGTCCTTCTTGGATTCTGGTATGGCTATAAACTAAGCGATCCTGACAGGTATCTGGTTCATGGAACGAACAAGCAAATTTTCTATAAAATTTTTCAGACGTATAATGACATTGATGCAACTGCAATAAAAAAACTTCTTGCGGAAGCCGTCGCCCTTGATCAGGGTAAATAAAATCTTTTTGCCTTTGAAAAATTCAATTTACATACTGAAAGACTGGAATTTTAAATAATGGGAATGTTCCGGATCAATACCGTTCTATGATTAGTTGTTTATAAAGAATAGCGGTTCTATTGTTTATGCTGATAGTATATAGCCCGGCAGCAAGCATTGAAACATCTATTCTGTTTATCATTTCGTTCAATGAAGCAGTATAAACTTTTTTACCGGTAATGTCGAAGATATTCAATCCTGTTGAAGGATTGTTTTCATAAAGCTGAATGAAGAAAAAACCTTTGACAGGATTCGGATAGATTGAGAAATTTATAGCTGCTGATAATTGATCTGTTGAATTCAAAGAATAACTAAAAAGTGGTGCTGTGAAATTGCAACCTTCGGCATCAGATACTATAACACCATAGTCGCCGTCCTGCGTAGCGGCCACCGTTGGAAAATTTCCGGAGAGAATGAGGATCCCATTATAATACCAGTTATAATTAAATGCATTTGAATTGGCATTCAGAATGTTTCCTGATTGTGTAATAACAGGTGGTATTAAATTACTGATCTGCATGTGTACATCAGAACTTGCTTTACATCCATTCGCATCCGTTACAAGCACATGGTAAATAGTAGATAAATTTATTGTTGCAATCGGATTTGAATCGGTATCTGAGATGAGCAATGCACCGGGAGTCCATAAATAGGTTAGGTTACCGGTTCCACCCATAGCCGTCGGAGAACCGCCTAGCTGGATCTGTCCTGCTGAACATAGATAGAGCGGAGCACCGGCATCTGCAGAAATCGCAACGGGTTCATTGATCGTTAACGTATCGGTATCTTTGCATCCAAAAGAATCGGTCACTGTGATCACATAGGAACCTGCCGGATAGGAGTAAGTACCTGTGCCAAGATAGGGTTCAGCCCCACCTGTTGCCGAAATGGAAATCAAGGTTGAATCACCATTACAGAGAATCGGATTAACTGTGGATGAAATTGTAGGAAGCTCTGCTATACTGACTGTGGTTTCAATGATTGAATCACAACCGGAATTCGTCTGTAAGGTGGAAATGTATGTTCCCGGTAATTCTACAATATTTCCATCAGGTAATATAAAGGCCGAACCATTGCACAGATCAACGTGCTCTGTTATCCTTATTACCGGAGGAATGGTAATATTTAGCGTTGCGGAATATTTCAGACAATTTACAGGATTGGTATATTGATCTTCATGGTATGCAAAAACTCGCACTCTGTATGTGCCGGGTTCAGTTACAACGATCTGATTAGAATTTAATCCAGGCAGATGGAGATTATTCTTGTACCATGCATAAAATATATTTGGATTATAAGGAACAGAAAGAGTAACGCTTCCGCCGCATCCTGTTGAGTCTACCGTTAATTCAGCAGATGTGAACATCGGTATGACATTGAAGGTTGCAGTATCCGTAAGTCCATTGTAGTCTGTAAGTAAAATTGTGTATTGGGTAGTGTCAGTGATCTCAATCAAAGGATTTAGTACTGTATCACTTGACAAACCTGTTGATGGAGACCAGCGAATCTGATACGGTCCACAACCACCCGCAATGATAAAATTGGGTTGATATGAAGATGTGTCACAGGTAAAAATATTTTTTTCCCATTCAGGGATGACTATCGCAGGCGTAGAATTATTATAGTGTGAATAACTGTCATAATAGTAGTCGTCAGATACCATTGTCCAATTATAGCGATAGGTGTTCGTCGTAAATCCTGTGGAGTCGTAACTATATTGGGAACTTCCACCGCATGGATTTGTGCATCCTCCGTAACGTTCTTGTGAAATTAACCTGAATAAGGAATCATAAAACATTTCATTTACAACATCGCGATTGTATTCAGCGATCATTGTATCACCGGGTGCGAAGATCTCAACAAAATAATCCCCGCTGATAGTTTTAACTGTCAAATATATGCTACTCACCCTGTCAACATCGGAGGAGTAGGTGTAAAATTCATAATAATCACTAGGGAAAGGATGGGCAAGAGTATACACTTTGTTAAATGAGTAAACCAGGTTTTCGAGCGTATCCAGTTCATAGGCTACTGAATCAAAGATCAGATTTCCCTGCAGTATTTTCGGATTAAGCTTATCAATATGGATACTCCAGTCATTATGAAGCAGGGAATAACTGAGGGTCCCTGCGGAATTCCATACTGTATTTACATTGTCCCAATAATTAATTTCTACTGAAGAACGGATTGGTCCTGAATAGTTGAAATTAAAAAGTGAATCATTTTGCCAGGCATTGATTGTATTTCCGCTCGCAAATCTTTTAGAAGAAACTAATCCGGATATGTAATTCGTCTCAATGAGATTATTTTTTGCCCAGACTCCGGAGTTTTTTGAATAGGTTTCAGTTAGAATTTCTTGGTCCTGGCTATTGTATTGGTAAGTTTTCAGATAAGTACTGTCCCAACCGGTACCATTCCATGTTCTTGAAGTTTCACTGTTGATTTTTCCTGAAGCTGAATAAGCGAATGTCCGGGAAAGTTTATTGACCCATCCGGAAGCGCTTCCTGTTACAGTCAGAAATTCACTCACTGTACCATCAGGATTTTTTACTGTATCAGTCCGTTCCCAAAAAGCCGTCTGACAGTTTATAGAAAACCATGATCCATCAGGCAGCATTTGTTGACTGCAATTCCGAACGATGCCTGAATCAAGATCAAAAGCAGAAGAATAAATCACATGCGTTCTGGTGCCATCGTCATCTGTAGTTGAAAGATGAATGATCGTTGAATCGTTTTCACAAACAGACTGAGCTGATGACTGGAGTGATGAAGTAAAATTCAGAATAAAAAAAAGGAAGCTGAATCTGAAAAATTGATTTTTTGCAAAGGAGAACATTGGCTGTCTTTTGATCAAACCTTAATATCAATTCTAACTGAGAATTTCAGTTTTTTAATACTAGGAATTCAAAGTTAGCTGAAAGTACCTTCGTTCACAAAAAAATAGTTTTATTCAATGCTCCTATATGGCGAACAGTCGAAAGTGGAGGGTGAATCGGATGTTTTTTTTAATGATTTTTATCAGATGTGATCTTTTCCTGAATTCGACGAAATTGAAAGAGAAATGTTTCTCAATTTGAAAAGCAACTTTAACTTGAAGAAGTGGTCAGAATGCCATTACTCCTTCGATTTGCCCGATTTCAATATACTTGTTGATTATTGAATCGGCATCCAGCATGACTTCCTTAATGGTAATACTGATGTATTTTCCATTGGCTGATTCCTTTTGGGTGATTACCGAATCGTCAGAGAATTTCGATTCTACCAATGCCTGTTTTTTACTATCAGCCGGAATGATAAATTTAAACATATATACAAGTGGCCAGTTCTTTTCTTTGTTTAATTTGTCTCTCAGGCTGTCAAATTGTTCGTTTAATTCCATTCTGCAAAGATAATGAATCATTTTGTTCTTATTTTTGTCAAAAAAAGTAATGGAAGAATTTGAAATTACCGGCGACAATATACATTTGAATCAGTTATTGAAACTCCTGCACTGGTGCGAATCTGGCGCCGATGCAAATGCTGCAATAGAAAATGGCGAAGTGAAAGTTAATGGTGAAGTGGAGTTGAGAAAAAGAAATAAGATCCGGAAGGGAATGAAGGTTGAATTCGACGGACAAATTGTGGTAGTCAACTGATATCAGAGTTCAGTTGAAGATAAATTTACATTTAATGACACACTGCAGTTCTTCTTACAGTTGCTTTCCTGGAATTATAACTATTAGGCCTTTTCAGTTACATTGCCCAAGAAGATAATATACTACAACAAATATCAGGATGGTGCTAAAACATCCCGTTCCTAGTTTCTTAGCACTGTAACCTGCGATAAGGCCTTTGAATAAACTGTTCATATGATTTGATTTTTTTACACTAATTAAAAAGTATGCCTGCTAAATCAATCTACATTATCATTTTCAGGTTCATCGGTTGATTCATCAATCGATTCTTCACTTTCGGAAACCTGATTTGGTTTAATATTATTCATGAAAAGTCCCGCCTTGAGATTTCGTTTATACTCATCCTGAAGCCATTTTACATAGCTTTCGGAAGTTTTACTAAGACATCTTGCATACACTCTGACGCGATAATCAATTTCTTCCTTGAGGATTTCTGCCAGGGCCAGTGCTTCATTGAGATTGGTGCTATTCTCAATACACATTTTCAGATGTTGCGCAATTGATTTTTCGATCACAACTCTCGGACGATGATGATGATTGAGGGCATCCTCATGTTCTTTCTTTACATCAAAATCGATACTCTGCGAATTAGCGAATCTCTTCCGTAATTCTTCAGGCATGATGTACTTATATGCAAGTTCAATTTCCTCATCAGTCAGAATACCTTCCAGATATAATTCAGGTGATCGGAAAATGTTCATCCAGTTCACTTCAGCTTCCCATAAACCAAATCTGCTTAAGTTATTTCCAAGGTCAATGACAGTAAATTCTTTTTTATCAGGCAAAACACGTGAACCACGACCGATCATCTGAAAGTAGAGCGTCAGTGATTTTGTAGCACGGTTAAGAATAATACTTTCTACTGTAGGTTCATCAAAACCGGTTGTTAAGATACTTACTGAAGTGAGGATTGCATCCGGTTTTTCCCGGAACCACTGCAGAATTTCTCTTCGTTCCCTGGGATTATGTGTATTGTCGAGATGTCTGATATCAAATCCTGCCTGCTTGAAAGTTGCGTACACATGTTTAGAGGTATCGATACCATTGTTGAAGATAAGAGTTTTCTTTCCCAGACTTTGTTCCTGATACGCGCTTAGTAACTTGTCCTGCATAGCATGATTGTTATATAAGCGCTCGCTTGAACTTACAGTATAATCACCGTTGATGCCAACCTTCAGTGAAGTTAATCCCACATGATAACTGTAGGTAATTGCACGTGATAGAAAGCCCATTTCAATCAATGAAGAAATAGATTCACCAACGATCAGTTCATCGTAGTTGTCTTTCATTGGCAGGTTGATGTTGGAACTCAGGGGAGTTGCAGTAACACCAAGGACCACACCTTTATCATAGAACTTGAATAATTTCCCGAATGAATTGTAATGAGCCTCATCGACGATCATTAAACCGACATCATCGATGTCGAGGATCTTGTCGCGCAGACGGTTGTTGAGGGTTTCAACCATGGCCACAAAGCACATGTAATCATTTGGAACCGGAAGTTCTTTAACTGCACTGTTAATGACTTTATTCTTGACCCCAAATTCATTCAGCATGGTATGAGTCTGCCCGCAGAGTTCAATCCGGTGAGTCAGGATCAGGACTTTCTTTCCGGTGAGTTCAATATATCTTCTGGCGATTTCAGAAAAGATCACTGTTTTTCCACCACCGGTTGGAAGCTGATAAAGTAAATTGTAATTGGTTGGATGTTCTTTAATTCTTTTAAGGATCTCTTCAATGGCTGTATGCTGATAAGCATATAGTTTTTTGCCGAAGCTTTGATCGGGATTTTCTAAAGAATGTAAGTGATCCAAGTTATTTGTAGAAGTTTCGATAATTTCCTTTGTTTCGCACTGGATGAGAGGCACTATTTCAATAACGAGATCAAAAAAATGGCTACGGTTTATTTTGAGGCGTAAATTTAGTGATTCTCTTTTGATTTTCTGACCGGAATTTCATCAAAAAGTAGTTAATTATAATCAGAGACAAGGTCCTCAACTTCCCGGTTTTACTGAATTGTAAAGTAGAAAAGAAAACGACATAAAATTTGAGTGAAGATTAGTTTTAAGACCATCAATAATGCAAGCTGAAGTAAGCAAATTTATTAGCAAGTTTTCAAATTTAATTTTTGTATCATTACGGTTCTTAAGTTTATAAAACAAATGTAATGGCCAAAATTAAGTTTTTGTTAGCGTTTTTGTTAGTAGCCCAAATACGATCAGCACAGGCGGTTAGTCATCTTAAAATAGTTACAAACTGTAACGATGTAATTATATTGCTGGATACAACTCATGTCAGGCAGGCAGCATTGATAAAAATTGAACCCGGAAATTATGTTTTAAAATGCTGGGCACCAAATCACGAAATGACAATTGATACATTAAAGATCACAGGTGACACAACACTGTACTTTAAAAAAAAATTGCAATACACAGAGAAGTATAAAGTATATAAAAAGCAAGTAGATATTTATAAGAGTTATCTGATAGGTACTTCAGCTTATATCGTTGGATCAGTAACCGGTCATTTTCTCCTGAATGGAATGATGCACAATGCGTATGAAAAAGCATTGGTTAATAAGGCCGCGTATGAAAATTCAATTTCTCCTGAAAAAATTTACGAGAACCGGCAGAGTTACGAAAGGGATAAGGACAGATACGAAGCACTTCGGATTTCGGACAATACTTTAAAAGTAGTATCCGTTGGGCTTATCGCATTTGGAATTTATCAAACCATCCATCAAAAAAAGAAACTTGATAAAGTGAGTTATCATGAAACTCCGGTCCTTGTAGATATGGGCATTAATTCTTCCGGGGATAACCAATTAATGGCAAAAATTATATGGAAATTTTAAAAAAATATTTGCTGTTAATTGTGACTTCATTCATCATTTCGTCTTGCACAAAAGACGGACTTGATGAAGAGTTGTACAATCCATTAGATGTAAATTCTGGTGAGGAAATTTTTATAGTCGATAGTCTGGTTGCGTCTACGTCAAGTTCTTCTTTCCCTTTTGTAAAAGGTTATTTCCGGATAAGAGAGGAACTTTTCAAGGATCCTTCGGTGATCAAAAATGTTGTGGTTTACGAGCATTCGGATTATGGCGATAATGAATATACCCTTTCTTCCAGTCAGAGGAGTTATTTTATTGATATCAATGTGACAAACAACCATTCTTATGAATTTAGTTTCGGGATAAAAACTGACAATGGAGATCTTACAAAGAAATCACGCAACTACACTATTTTTGTCCCTTAAAGTTTTAACTTGCGCACCATTACAATAGACCTTTTTGGTCGTTAAACATCATAAACTGTATGCTTTCCGCAATAGAAATTTCCCGCAATACTAAACTGAAGAACATTTCAGAAATTGCAGGTGAATTAGGTATCAATTCTGACGATATTATTCAACATGGAAGATATATCGCTAAAGTACCTCTCTCCTATATCAACGAAGAAAAAATCAAGAGCAGTAATCTGATCCTTGTGACGGCAATCACTCCGACAAAAGCAGGGATTGGGAAAACGGTTACTTCAATATCACTTTCTTTAGGATTGAATAAGATCGGTAAGAAAGCTTCTGTAGCCTTACGCGAACCCAGCCTTGGACCTTGTTTTGGAATGAAAGGCGGAGCGACAGGAGGTGGTTATGCACAAGTACTACCGATGGATGCCATCAACTTACATTTTACTGGTGATTTCCATGCGATCACTTCGGCCAACAATATGATCTCTGCTTTACTGGATAATCACCAGTACCAGAATCACCATAAACCTGAGGAAATTGATTCTATTGTCTGGCGGAGAGTACTCGATGTGAATGACCGTTCGTTGCGGAGTGTGATTACCAGTATCGGTCAAGGATCTAAAGCCGAACTGCAGGAAACAGGGTTTGACATTACACCGGCTTCTGAGATCATGGCATTGTTTTGCCTTTCAACCAGTCTGGAAGATCTTGAATCAAGGATCGAAAAAGTAGTTGTAGGTTACAAGCAGGACAAATCACCTTTTACGGTAAAAGATCTTGGTGTCGCAGGTGCTATAACTGTGTTGCTTAAAGATGCATTAATGCCAAATCTGGTTCAGACGACTGAGAATACTCCGGCATTCGTTCATGGTGGACCATTTGCAAATATTGCTCACGGTTGCAATTCTTTGATAGCAACAAAAATGGCCTTATCAGTATCTGATTATGTTGTTACTGAAGCCGGCTTTGGAAGCGATCTTGGCGCTGAAAAATTCATGGATATAAAATGCCGCTTATCCGGACTTCATCCTAAAGCTACGGTTCTTGTTTTAAGTACTCAGGCTTTGAAGTTGCATGGTGGCGTTCCGTATGAAGAAACTAAGAAGCCCGACCTTGCTGCAATGCAAAAAGGTATTCCGAATCTTGAGCGTCATGTTGAAAATCTTCGTGCCTTCGGTCAGAGTATAATTGTTTCTTTGAATCATTATCCATTCGATTCTCAAAGTGAGATCGATTATATCAGACAATGGTGTAAGGAACGTCGCATTTCTTTTGTCGTAAATTCAGGTTTTGAATCTGGTGGGGAAGGGGCACGAGAACTTGCTGCGGAAGTTGTCCGTGTCATTGAGGAAACTCCATCAGCACCTATCCTATTTACCTACGACGATGTTGACCCGCTTAAATTAAAAATTGAGAAAGTTGCTAAGAAGATCTATCATGCCGGACAGGTTTCCTTTAGTCAGAAAGCAGAAACCAAACTTAAAAAGTTTGAACGTTTAGGATGGTTGCGCTTGCCTGTTTGTATTGCAAAGACTCAATATTCATTCAGTGAAGATCCTAAACTTGTAAATGCTCCGTCTGATTTCACACTCACGATTCAGGATGTTGTCATCAATGCCGGTGCCGGTTTTGTGGTTGCCATCATAGGTGAGATCATGAGGATGCCGGGGTTGCCTGAAGAACCGAATGCAAAGACTATAGGAATTGTGAATGGTGAGATAGAGGGTCTGAGCTAATAGACCATCTATATTTTGCAGGTTCTTTTTTATATACTTACTTTTAAACTTACATTGCATAAGTTCAGGAGAAAGAGGAAGGTCAAAAAAAATGTCTCCGGATGAGGGAGACATTTTTTTTGATCATATTTCTGGTTAAACTATTTAATTTTTAATATTTTCTTTGTAATAGTTTGTTCTGTAGAAATAATTTGAACTGAATAAATACCTTCAGGTAAATTACTTTCGTAAAACTCTATTCTGTTTATTCCTGAATTGACAACGATTGAT
>JBMQEM010000098.1:0-68448 GCA_049363815.1 Bacteroidota bacterium | reverse complement strand
AAAAAAACACACAGAAATTTTTTCCCGCAGATCTCGCTGCTTTTGTCTACATAAAAATCTGCGAGTTCTGTGATCCCGATAGCTATCGCACAGGCGTCAACTTAAGTAAAAAACAAATGAATAGTATTCCGTTCTGTTGACTTGAGATTATTTATTAAAAAATATTTTTTCAAGTTAATCTTAATTGTCGTCAGCTAAAGCTTAATGTCATTTGGTTAAGACGAAGGAAATATTTGTTGTAAATTTATAGGTTGTCAGGCCCGTTAGGGCCATACTTTTGGTAACTTTTGGACCATACAAGACAGCTAAGCCCCTTTAGGGGCGCACTCTTTAAGGATACAGCTTTTTTCGACAACAAAAACAAAATTTGTGCATCAGGAATAAGCCGAATGGAATCACAATATGTTGGAACTTTTATGCAGTAGAATTAATTGACACCTGCATTGTGTTTAAAGAGTGCGCCCCTAAAGGGGCTTTGACTTTCTCGTTTAGTCTTGTATTACCAATAGTTTGGCCCTAGCGGGCCTGGCACATCTAAATACATATCCCAAATTGAAATTCTTTAGGGATAGCAGATCTTTCAGATTTTACCCGGGATTTGTTAAATTTTTCTGATAAAAAACCGTTAATCCATCTCATCAAATTGTCATCTCTAATTCCCTATCTTTACAATTATGAAACGAATCCTCATTTCCGTATTCTTCATTGTGGCATTCTTAAATGTCAAGGCATCTTTTCTTTTGATACCGATGGATGAAACACAGAAGAATCATCTGAAAGCATATGGTATCGCTTATTATGCACTTCAGAATAGCCTCGATGTAAAGTGGCTGTTGAATTACAAAGGCGGAAGTTTCTTATTTGGAAATACAACGACGCTGGAAAAAGAATGTGCAATTAGAGGCGTTACCAGTCAGATCATCGCCGATGCACAAGCTGCTGCCATAATTACGGAGATCAGCAATCCTGAAGTGAATATGGATGTTATCAAACTGGAAGTAGCTCCAAAGATCGCTGTCTATTCCCCTAAAAATAAATTACCATGGGATGATGCTGTAACCATGGCATTGAAGTATGCTGAGATCCCTTATGACGTTGTTTATGATGAAGAAGTAATTCAGGGCAAGCTTCCGCTTTACGATTGGCTCCATTTGCATCACGAAGATTTTACAGGGCAGTATGGCCGGTTTGCGAGTGCCTATAGAAACGTTGGCTGGTACCAGGATGATGTCCGCTTACAGGAAGCAATGGCTGCTAAACTTGGTTTCTCAAAGGTGTCGCAACTCAAACTTGCCGTTGCACAAAAGATTCGTGATTTTACTTCCGGCGGAGGATTTCTTTTTGCCATGTGTTCCGCAACCGATAGCTACGATATTGCGCTGTCTGCAGAGGGAATTGATATTTGTGATTCAGAATTTGATGGTGATGGTTACGATCATAATATGAATTCAAAACTTGATTTCAATAAGTGTTTTGCTTTTCATGATTTTAAATTAAAATCTGACTGGCGTGAATATGAATTCAGTGAAATTGACAATACACAGGACAGACGTCTTCTGCGAACTGACGATTTCTTCACACTCTTCGAATTTTCTGCAAAATGGGATCCGATTCCTACCATGTTATGCCAGAATCATGAACAAGTTATCAAAGGTTTCATGGGACAAACTACTGCATTCAAGAAAAAATTCATTAAATCTGATGTATTGGTAATGGGCGAAACTAAAGTAGCAAATGAAGCCCGGTATATTCACGGTGAATATGGCAAAGGTACCTGGACCTTTTATGGTGGTCATGACCCTGAAGATTATCAACATCAGGTAGGTGACCCGCAAACAGATCTTGCCTTACATCCAAATTCTCCGGGATACAGACTTATTTTAAATAATATCTTGTTTCCGGCAGCTAAGAAGAAAAAGCAAAAGACATAAGAGTAATAATTTTTCATTTTTTTTATTTTGCACGGCCCTTAAGGGCCGTGCAAAATAAAAAAAATGAAAAATTATTACTGATCAAAAAACCGCCAAGTCACCCCAAACCGAAACACCATTCCCGGTTGCGCATAGTGCGGAACAAGGAAGTAAGTTTTCTTTCCAATATTGTCACCAACATTTTCCATTTTCAAAAAGATCTGTGCTGATTTAATTTTTGCTCGGAGAAAGAGATCTGCTCTAAGATAACCACCTGTTTTTATTGAATCCTGATAATAGAAGAGGGCAGTGGCTGGCATAAAATCGTCGGAAAAATAAGTCGCGCTGTAAGCAAAATTGAAACCGGTACTCATCAGAAGTTTATTTCCGAAAATTGCTTTTTCAAAATAAAGTGCATGCTGCGAGAAGAAAGGCGATAGATGAATTTTATCTTCATTGTCGTTTTTCTGAAATGATATTGAATTCAGAAAATGAATCGTTTTGTACTTAAAAGTCTTTTCAATTTTCAATTGATCAACAATAAGCTTCTTTTCTAATTGTTCAGGACGGGCTTCAGAATTGATGAATGGTGAATTTTCGAACTGCATTCTGCTTGCTGTGATCGCTATTCTGTATTTAAGCAAACTGTAATTCAATTGCAACGAGTTTGATTTGATCTTTGAGAATTCATTTTGCCATGCAAAGTTATTGCTGTAATATTCCAGCAGATAAAAATCCGGTGAATACTGCCCAACCGAAATTTTTCCTCCGAATGATCCAAATAAATATTGCTTCGTCTTAACTTCTACATCAGTTTGAAAATTCCCATTATCGCGTCCACTCAAAACATATTTACTGGAAACGGTTGCATTGAAATCTGATGAATCATATTTGGAAATGATCTTCCCTGAGGCTGCAATATTTTCCCATGTATATTTGTTTTTTTGTTCGTAACGGGTGGTTTGATGTTCAATTGCCGCAGACAATGACCAGTTCTGGAAAAACGCTGAACTTCTTTGCTTATCGGCAGGAAGAATAATTGCAATTTCGTTTCTCAGATGGTCACTGTGTAAAGAATCATCTGTAGAAGTGGAGTTGTAAAAATTAGAATAGAATGTGCTGTCAGGAGTTTCATCCGAATATGCGAAGGTTGTTCTTTCGAAAGTAATATTGTGATTGAAACGTAATGAAGGAATTGAAGTAATTTTTCCTACAGAGTCAGTTCGCGTTCCTCCGAAATCATAATACTGACTCAGATTAAACCTCTTTGTTCGTATAGTTTGTTTTGCATCAGAGATTTTCCAGCCTAAACCACGCAGTCCAACATTATCAACATTGCCGAAAACAAATGCTGAATCTGAAGATAGTCCACCGTTCATTTGATTTTCTATAGAATTCCAGTAGGCATGGGCAAATAAATTATACTTACTGTTGTTCGATCGAAGAGATGTAAATAATAAAAAGTCGCCTTTATACGTATCACTGAAAAACATATAATCTTTGACACTGAAGCGGCCAAATGAGAATCCGACATTCCAGATCTTTAAAACATTTTGTGTATGAACAATATCTATCACTTGTTCCTTGAAAGTTCCGTTGTGATAATCTATGTCTGTAAATTTCTTGTTTACTGAATAATACCTGACACTATCAGCTTTCAAATGGTAAATGTCATAACTTCTTATTGTGGTCCTGGTCAGAATTTCGCTCATATTCACAAACCAAGGTGATTGAGCAGCACTTCCGGGTACGCCCAGATAATTGTAATTGTTGTCGGAGGCAATGTGAACTCTGTCTAGATGATAAAGAGAAGTATCTGGTCTATGAAAATTCGGATTCCCATCCCTGAAATCCAGTTCATGAATGTACCTGATTGAAGTCGGTACCGTTACGATGGCGCTGTCAGGACTGGAAGCAGAACTTGAAAAGTATGCAGAAAGTATAGATAGTATTGCAAGTGCCGTTTTCAGACGCATTCAGACCTTATTTTACGGTGGCGAAGGTAACGAATTGTTTAATAGAAAACGGCCTTGTTGATGGTTTAATTGGTTTCGTCAGGCATAACGATTGCCATGATTATATATAATAAAACGCCGGTTCCAAACAACAAAACAGCGGCAACAAAAAGTATCCGGATAAAGGTGGGATCCTGATTAAAGTAATCTCCTAATCCACCGCATACACCAAGAAATTTCTTGTCTTTTCTTACCAGTCTTTTCTGCATCTGATTATAATTTGAAGTAAATTTATGACTTTATTTGTAAAAGGAAAATTAAATTTATGAAAAGACGCTTTGAAATGAAGGGTGACCGGATTTTATGAAAACTTTTTTACAAGAGCTTGCTGTTGAGATCAAAAACAGGTTTGATGGAAATACAGGACAAATTTGTCTGGTATTTCCGACCAGACGTGCCGGCTTGTTTTTTCAGAAGGAACTGGCTAAACTATATGACACACCGTTATGGTCTCCGCAGATCTTTTCAATCCAGGATTATTTACTCAAGTTGGCCGATGCGAATATTCCTGATCAGGTAACTTTATTGTTTGAATTATTTGAAGTGTATCACCATTATTTTCCGAATGAAGAGTTTGATGCATTTTATCCCTGGGGCGAATTGCTTTTAAAGGATTTTGATGATCTGGACAAATACCTCGCACCCACTTCAAAGGTTTTTGCTACCGTAAATGATCTTCATCAGATCGATGCCGATTTTGGTTTGCCCGAAGAGGACATGGAAAGGCTTCGGATCTTCTGGAAAAATTTCTTTGAACATGATCTTTCCAGATTGAAATCGGAATTTGTAAACACCTGGAAAAATTTAAATGATATTTATACTGAATTCCGGTCCCGGCTAACCGATAAAAGCTGGGCTTATGAAGGTATGGCTTACAGAAACCTTGCTGAAAATGTGAGTGCAGAGTCATTCAGTTCTATGAGTGAATTTTCTCATACAATTTTTGCAGGCTTCTATGCATTATCCCCTGCCGAAGAAAAGATCATGGCTTATCTGATCAAAGAAGGCAAAGCAAGTTCTTACTGGGATACTGATGCCTATTATACAAACGACCACGGACAGGAAGCCGGAAAATTTATCCGGGAAAACCGGTTGATCAAAGATGATTACAAATGGAAAGCTGATCATTTCAAGGAGATCCCTAAACAAATTCAATTTGCCGGAATCCCATTGATGGTTGGGCAGACCCGCTATGCCGGACAGATACTGCAGGAAATGATAGATAAAGGTGAATTCGTTCCGGAGAAAACAGCAGTGGTTTTGCCTGATGAAAAATTACTTTTCCCTGTACTGTATTCTATTCCTGAATCTGTGCCTGATATTAATGTGACAATGGGATATCCGCTTCGTCAAACACCATTGTTCAATTTATTCGAAACACTTACTGCACTGCAGAAAAATGCCCGCCTTGAGAATGATGGAAATTACTCTTTCTATTTCAGGGATGTGAAAAAATTGCTGGATCATACATACATACGATTAGCAGGAGGGAAGGTAATTAATGTATGGCTGGATAAAATTAAAGAGAATTATATCAGAATTTCATCAAAGAAAATAATTTCTGATTCAGGTTCTGAATTTTTTAAATTACTATTCACTATACCGGCAACGATCGATGAAGTATTTGCATGGTCGCAAGCGATCCTTCGTACTATCCTTGAAGCTATGAGTGTACAAGATTTTAAATTTCACCGACTGGAATCAGAATTTATCTATACTTTTTTTACTCAACTCAAAAGGCTTGAAGACATTCTGTTAAAGCAAAAAGTCAAACCTACAATTTCAACTTTCTGGAAAATATTCAAAGAAGTTACGCAGTCTGTCCGAATTCCTTTTTCAGGTGAACCCTTGAAAGGCCTTCAGGTTATGGGATTTCTTGAGACAAGGGTACTTGATTTCGAAAATGTAATTCTGCTTTCTGTGAATGAAGATGTATTGCCTGCAGCGGGAAATTCGCCATCGTTTATTCCGTTTAATATCAGAAAAGCATTTGGACTTCCGACTTATGAAGAACAGCATGCTGTTTCTGCTTTTCACTTTTACAGACTTCTGCAAAGAGCAAAAAATATTTTTCTCCTTTACAATACAGAACCCAAAGCCCTGACTGCCGGTGAAAGATCCAGATTCCTGTTACAGATTGAGCATGAATTGAAATCAAAATATCCTGAAACTATTTCGATTTCTAAAAAAGTTATTACAACACCTATACTGAAAGAAAAAGTCAGCACGATTTCGATTGAAAAAACGGAAGTTGTAATGAAAGAACTTGAAAAATACTCAGCAGTAAATTCAGCCGAACCGAAATCAAAACTAAGTGCTTCCGGATTGCAGTCATATATTGCCTGCCCATTGAGATTCTATTTCAGGTATGTCGCCGGACTTGCTGAGACCGAAGAATTAGAGGAAAACATGGAAGCGGCAACTTTTGGAAAAGTTCTGCATAAAGCAATGCAACTTTTATACACCGACCTTCACGAAATTGATGCAAATAAGTTGCAGCAGTTAAAGTCGACTATCAATTCATATGTTGATCAGGCCATTCACCAGGAGTTTCTTTCAATTGATCAGCTTGAAGGGAAAAATATTTTGCTTAGAAATGTGATTAGGGAACTGATCTCTCAGATTCTAGATACTGATAAAGAGTACCTTCCTTTTATTATTCTGCAACTCGAAAAAGATGTTACTTCCATTTTTGAATTTCAGCCGGGAAAAGTTGTAAAACTGTTTGGAATAATCGACAGAGTGGATGAAAAGGATGGCGGTTTGCGAATTGTAGATTATAAAACGGGAAAAGTTGAGAAGCGTAAACCTGCAGCAATAGAAGATTATTTTAATGATACAGATTATAAGGAGCAGTTTCAGGCAATGTATTATGCTTATCTGACTAACAAATCAATTCCCGGCAGAAATATCAACGTCGGATTAATGGCATTGAAAACGATGAAAGAAGGGATCTGGATGTTGAACAACAACGAACCTTTTACTTCGGAACAGTTTTTACAATTTGAATCGAATCTTAAAAAATTGATCTCAGAGATCTTTGATCCGGCAATTCCTTTCACCCAAACTACTGACGATAGCAGGTGTTTATACTGCGCATATAAGGAAATGTGTCATATGGGTGATTAAGCACCTATAGAGATATCAAAAAAAAACCACCTGAACTCAGGTGGTTTTTTTCGCTTTTCATTATTGAATGGTCAATTAGTCAACAATTATTTTCAGTGATCTTCTTTCAGCTTCACTGGTCAGGTATCCGAAGTAAATTCCTTTCTGATATTCTGATACATTTAATTCCAAATGGTTCAATCCGATCTCAGATTCAAAGGCTTTCGTATAAACTACTCTTCCCTGGATGTCAAGTAAAGAGAGTGTATAGGTTTTTTGAACTGTAGAGTTGAAATCGATATTCAAAAGGTCATGTACCGGATTTGGATATGCATTTAACTCAATATCTGATGTTGAAATTTCTTCACTTACATTATTATTGATCTCACGTGCGGCTACCACAACTATCGTTGTTGGTAGTGATGTAGAGAAACATCCACCGGCATTATATGCACGAACCGTGTAAACTCCGGCAGTTGTAACAGTGATCGATCTGCTTGTTGCTCCTGTTGACCATAAATAGCCACCGGCAGTAGTTGATGTCAGAGTTACTGAACCACCTGATACGATAACTGGAGAACCACTTAAAGAGATTGTTGGAACAGCAGGAGGAGTACATCCGCTTTTACTTACAATTGCTGCTGTTGAAGTTGCTTTACATCCGTTGCTGCCTGTTACAGTTACCCGGTATGAACCTTGAGTTGAAATAACAACTGAACGTGCCGTTGAACCTGTTGTCCATAAATAAGCACTTGCTGTTGTTGAAGTAAGGGTCACTGAAGGATGTGAAGAGGTTAAAGATAAAGATCCATTTGCAGATATTGAAGGTGTAGTAGGAGCAGTTAACATAGTAACTGTACTGGTAGAAGAAAGAGCCGAACAATTTGGACCGCTATAAGCACGTACAGAATAATTTCCGGCAGATGAAACTGCAATTGTACGTGTAGTTGCTCCTGTTGACCATAAATATCCATTTGCTGCAGATGATGTCAGAGTTAAAATTGTACCCGGACAAACATTCAGTGAACTGCTTGCTGTTATAGTTGGCGTTGTTGGACCACTGTTTGCATTAACTGTTGTTACTGCAGATGTTCCACCGCATCCACCAGAATTTGTTGTGACAGAATAGCTTCCGGAAGTAGTAACTATTATAGATTGTGTAGTTGCACCATTACTCCATAAGTAAGAGTTTGCAGAACTTGCTGTCAACACAACACTTCCACCTGCACAGAATGAAGTCGATCCATTTGCTGAAATAGTAGGAGTAGACCCAGTCGTTGTAATTGAAACAATCGATGGAGTTGATGTTGCATTTACTCCGCTTGAATTAGTTACACGTACTGTATATGATCCAGCTGCAGTTACAGTGATCGAACGCGTGGTTTGTCCACCCGGGCTCCAGAGATATTGTGAACCGGAATTCGCTGTTAAAGTAACATTGCCGCCTGAACAGAAACTTAAAGGACCGCTTGCACTGATTGTTGCAGTAGCAGTTGTTGTTTTAGGCATATAAGTATAGTGGAACCAGGCATATCCCTGTAAGTTGATATACTGTTTCCAAGATCCAGTTTCTGCTGTATAATGTGCACTGTAAGTCTGGTATGCTTTTGTAAATGGATTTGACTGCAGCCATGGACCCATAAAAGAAGATTCGCTACTGAACAATGGAATGATCTTTACTGATGTGTTCATACTTGCAACCATTTGCAGACGTCCTCTTGAATATGAATAAAGATCGACATCAGTTGGGCGGTAAGCGTGTAAAAGAATCCGGTCTGCTCTTGTAGTAAGTTGTTGCATCTGACCCTGAGCCGGCCATCCTAAATAAATTTCTGATGTTAAACCATTTTGATTTGTCAAATCGTCAATTTTCTTGAATTCAACCCAGGCAAATCTCCATGCTCCTGCTGAATCACAACTGTAACCGTTCGGAGAAAGATATCTGCTACAGTACAAAGCTGAAATACTTGATTGATTCCAGAATTCGAACTCGAAATTGAAAATGTCGAATCTTTCATTTGCAGATGTTCTGCTGTTGTTATATGGAAGAATGTAATTTGAAAAGAAAGAAGCAATTTCTCCCGATGCACCCATTTGAGTCATTCCATAATTGGTACGGGCTCTGCTAAGGAATGCAGCAACATTGTTCTTTACTGTTGTACTTGACCAGTTCAATGAACCCAGGTCGTAAAAAATAATGTAGTTATATCCATTGCCCTGAGCATAATCAAGGATGGCATTTTCCTGAGTAGCATTTCCCAGCCAGCTATTAATGCCTTTCAAATAGAAAGCGCGTACATTAGTTGATTGACCATAAGAAGTCAAGCAAATCAGGAATAATCCTGCCAACAATTTCATTACCTTTTGGTTCATCTTTGATACATTAATTTAATTATGATACAACACTTCTCTAATCGTTCGAATTAACATTTACTATTTGTCCAAAACCAACCCATCCCGTTAAAAGGTTCCCCCGGTGATAAACTCTTTGATTTTGATCGTTTGTGACTTTAAATAAACACGTTCCGGTTTCCAGTCGGTTTGATTATTTCTTTCCCCTCAAACTACATCGGCGAAGATATATGTAAAAGTCCTTCGTGTTACGTCACTGATCCTGAAAGTTGCAAAAAAAATCGAAAAATACTTCATATTCAAGCCAAATTCGGGGTTTTTTAGTGTGTGATGTCCCTTCATCTTTGAAAATCCAAGATACTTTGTACGGTATATGAAGTTTTACTGAAAACTTTAACATTTAAAGTTTTCAACAATTCGCCTGGTTTTTCAACAAAATAGAAAATCCCGGTGTTAAACCGGGATTTTCAGAGTTAAGGCATGTTTTTTTGTGTGTTTTAGGGTTGTTTATTTTTCTATTATTAATCGCTTTGTTTCGTTTTGATATGGAGTTACCAAGCGGATAAAGTAGATTCCATTTGGCAGATCTTGTGTATCAATATAGATCTCATTGTCTCCGTCTATAAAAAATGGAGTAAGTTGCTTAACGACCCTACCTCCAAGATCAATAAAATCAATTGTTGATTTGGTTTCTTCCAGTGAAAAGAAAGATAACGTCAGATTCTCTTTTGCAGGATTAGGAAAGATAAACATTTCTTCCGTTTCGATCTCTTCAATTCCGATCGATTTCAAAGCAGCTGAAGAAGGCGAGATGATCGCAGTATTTCCAATTGTCGTGAACATCTTTTTTGTGGAATATGATCCTGAAGTAGCGCCACAAACAGTTTTTACACGCCATTGATATTTTGTGTTAGGATTGAGTCCGGTCAGAATAAGATTGGTTTGTCCAACATTTGGCATCCGCACATAACTGTAGTTGGAAGAACTTTCCGGTTTATATCTGATCACTATGGAATCACTTGAAGACAAAAGATCCCATTCTAATTTTTGTGATTTAGAAGTTACAGCAGAAGATACCAAGCCACTAGGTGTAGTTAACAAACAAGCCGGTTGTACAGGTATCACAATACTTTCTACAGATGAAGAAGCAGAGCAGCCTGAACTATTAGTGACCACTACATGGTAATCACCTGATGTAGTCGCATCATAGGTCGCATTATTAGCTCCGCTGATTGATGAATTGTTCAGCTTCCACTGGTAACTGCTGATCGTACCTGTAGTTGCTTCTGCAATTGAGGAAAGAGTTATTGTATTATTATTCAATGTGCCTTGCGTAATTGAAACGGTTGGCACACCGTTCACTGCTACTGTAACTGCTGATGTTGTTTGGGTAACCCCATTCTTTGTAACCTGACAAGAATAGGATCCCGATGTTGTTGCAGTTATGGAGGATGTTGTAGCATTATTAGACCACAAATAAGATGTACCACCTCCGGCAGTAATCGTTACACTTCCTCCATCACAAAATGTTGTTGCACCCGAAGCATTAATAGTAGCTGTGAATGAGGTATTACCTGATCCGGGTATTGGCTTTGGCATATGACTGTATGTAAACCATTGAAAGCCCAATAAATTAATATACTGAACACTGGCAGAAAGATCTGCCTGGAAATCTGCCTTGTATTTATTGAAGGCTTCGATCTGTGCATGAGAATTTAACCAGGGGCCCATAAAACTGGGTTCTGAAGAAAATATGGGTGCTACATTCACAGTACTATTGTTTGAAGCAAGATATTGTAGTCGTGTTTTACTGTAACCATATACTGATGAAGGATCGACCCTATAAGCATGTAAAAGAATCCGGTCAGCATTTCTCTGGATCTGTGATCCCTGTCCCTGATTGAACCAGCCTAAATATGTTTCTGAAGTTACACCCTGAACAGTAGCAAGTGAATCTATAGAATGCATGTTGCTTATGAAATATTTAAAACCGCCACTGGAATCACAAGAACAATTGTTCGGTTGAAGATATTGAGTGCAATAATAACCTCCCGGATTCACGGAAGCTGCTGTCCAGAATTCAAACTCAAGATTAAATGCTGTGAACTTTTCATTTGCATTGGTTCTGCCGGCATTATAAGGTCCTATTTTATTCTGAAATGTTGAATAAGATTCTCCAACAGCACCTATATCAGGAATTCCATAAATTTCTCTTGCCTTTCTAAGGAAAGATGCCAGTCTGTTGACTGAAGTTGAATTGCTGAAATTGATAGTATGAAGGTCATACAGTAATAAATAGTTGAACGAACTATCAACTGCATACTGTAGTAAACTATCTTCCTTTACGGTATTACCTAATATCGAGGCAAAGCCATTGACATAGATCCCGCGGAAAGATGGTGCTTGTTGGGCTTCCGATCTGATGGAAAACAGAAAGAATGCTAAAAGTGCGATTAAGTATTTGTGTTTCATTTGCTGTCCAGATGTTTTAATTGTCTGATATGGTTGCAAACTACATTGAGGAAGACCCTTCAAATTGAACTAAACAGCAGATTCAGCAACTTGTAAGTTTTCTCCTTCTATTGAGCCTTCATTCTGGAATGATTATGAAACCTTCACTATAAAGTGCTTTATTTCACTAAAAACGAAATTTTAATAATGCCAAAGTTCATTTTCAAGATTTCCGCAGTTGTAATTTATTGGTTTTTCAGGCCGTGAATTTGATTAAATCACAGAAAAAGTAATTTTTAATAGCTCCAATTTACATTTATCCTTTGCTTTTGATTTTCTTTGTGAACTAAATTATGATTGCCGAATGGGAAAAATTGCATTGGCTTTGCATGGCGGAGCAGGGACTATATTAAAATCGTCGATGTCTCCTGAAAAGGAAGCAGCTTATAAAAATGCGCTTAACGAAGCCTTATCCATTGGATTCGGTTTACTGGAAAAAGGTGCAAGTTCACTGGATGCAGTTGAACAAACAGTAATAAGCCTGGAGAATTGCCCACTGTTCAATGCAGGAAAAGGTTCTGTTTTTACTCATAACGGAACTCATGAAATGGATGCAGCGATCATGAACGGTTCAGACCTTTCTGCAGGAGCAGTTGCGGGAGTAAACGGAATAAAGAACCCCATTCATCTTGCACGTATGATCATGGAGAGATCAGAACATGTTTTACTGAGCGGTGATGGAGCGTATCAGTTTGCCAAACAACTTAATCTGGAAACAGAGACTGAGGAGTATTTTTTCAATCAATTCCGATACGATCAATTACAGGAAATACGGGCTACAGATAATTTTCAGCTTGATCACAGTGATAAAAAATTCGGAACAGTCGGGGCTGTCGCTCTTGATCTCAATGGAAATCTCGCATCAGCTACCTCAACAGGAGGGATGACTAATAAAAAATTCAATAGGGTAGGTGATAGTCCGATCATTGGTGCAGGTACTTATGCAAATAACAAAACATGCGCCGTGTCTTGTACCGGTCATGGTGAATTCTTTATTCGTGCAGTCGTTGCTTATGACATCTCCTGTCTGATCGAGTATAAAGGACTAACACTTTCGGAGGCTTGTGAGTTTGTAGTCAATGATAAACTTAAAAAATTCGGTGGTGAAGGCGGACTTGTTGCTGTTAATCCAAACGGAGACCTCTCTCTTTGCTTTAACTCAGAAGGAATGTACCGTGCCTGGAAAACTTCGGATAAGGAGAATGGGGTGGAGATTTATAAGTGAAAATTATAGATCTCCAAATCAATGAATAATGCTTACAGAGAATCAAGCTTAGAAGCACCATTCATTGATTTATGAAAATCATATTTAGTTTTTTATAAATCGACCATCTAGGACCTTTCCACTTTTTGTTATGATTTCAATAAAATACAATCCTTCTTTATAAGCAGAAATATTTAAATAGTCTTTTGTTTTTGAAGTTTCTATCAATTTTCCAGTAGAATCATAAACTCTTGAAACTAAAATCTGGTCAAGGATGGAATTTCTGAAATCGATTTTTTCGTGAGAAGGATTTGGATAAATAATAAAATCGTTAAATGAATCCGGTTCATTAATTTTTAGGGTCATTCCATTACTAAGTTTCCAAAAATCATTAAGAACTCTCCCTGACAAGTCATTTGATTGAGACCCTGCACCAATATAAATATCATTATTTAAGTTAAAACCGCCGGCGTAGCCTCGAGGTAAACCTGGAAAAGTACCTTCCAGACTCCATGAGTCACTGACAGAATCATATTTGTATAACATGTTTAATGGGTTGTGGCTTATACCAGTAAACTGATAGTAGTATCCACAAAGAACGTATGCAGAACTAGCAGTTGAATACGTACTCATACTATTGACAAAAGGTAATGTAAAGTCTGCTTTCTGTGTCCACACATCATTGTTAGGGTCATAGGCATATAAGTCTTGATAATAATTTGTAGAATTGTTTCCATTCCCCATTCCTATATATCCTGTTGAACCAATTGAAAAGCCGGCACTTCCGTTTCTCACGATTCCAGGGAAATCACTTTTTTGAGACCATGAGTCAGTTAACTGATCGTATTCGAAAAAGTCATTTACACTGCTACTTCCAATATAACCTGTCCCAATATAACCTTTTGTTCCAATACTAAATGAAGCAGGGCTCTGTCTTACACTTCCTGTGAAATTGCTTCTTTGTGTCCATGAATCTGTCGGCTGATCATATTCCCACAATTGATTTGTTCTTGAGCCGCCGGTAAGTGCACCACATGCAATGTAGGCCTTATCTCCAATTACAAATACTCCGGTTGCCCATCTTCCTGTTGAAGGAAGACTTGTTTTTTGTGTCCATTGATTACTGATTGGGTCAAATTCATAAAGATCGGAATAACCCTGTGACAGTGAATCAACACCTAAGCCAATAAAACCTTTTCCATTTATTGAAAAAGATGCTACAGCAAATCGATTACCTCCGGGATAATCGGGTAATTTTAGCCATGAAAGTTGGGCGTTAGCTGATAAGCCAATTGTTAAAAAGAAAAAGAGAATATTGATTTTTTTCATGATTTTTTTTTGCTGAAAGATATTAAATATTTGTGATCAAGTCTTTCCAGGAGACTTTTTATATGTCCTGTACTTAAAAGTAATAAATGGCTAAATTCATTGGTTTCTTCATCATCTTTGAAATTAACAAATAATATTGCATTTCATTGACATTGACTTGTTTTTTTAGCAATGTATTTCATTGATTTCGCCATTAAATGTTTGAAAAAAGAGATTAGTTTGATATATTTGAGAATTCAAGGAATGATGCTTAACAAGATAAAATTATCTTATTTATTTTTCTTTCAACTTGTACTTTTTTCTCAAACTAGTACTGCCACTCATATTGCCGGTGGTGAAATGAATTATAGGTTTCTTGGCGGGACTTTATATGAAGTTACTTTAACAGTTTATCGCGATTGCTATAATGGTATTCCCGATTTTGATAATCCTGCTGTGATTGGAATTTATGATGGCGATGATCAGTTATTATCTACGACAAATGCTTTTATTACAACTTCAGGCCCAGTTGCCAATGCAATTAATTCTCCGTGTCTGGTGCCACCAACAAATGTCTGTTACGAAGTAGCGAATTATGTTTTCAATATCAATTTACCTCCTGCCGTAGGTGGTTATACAATTACCTATCAGAGATGCTGTAGAAATTCTACTGTCATCAATGTTCAAAATGTTGATGATGCCGGTGCTACTTATTTTGCTACTATACCGGATCCATCGATCTCTACCTTTAATTCTAATCCAAAATTTATCAATCTGCCACCAACTTTTATTTGTATGGGTGTTCCTTTTACATTTGATCATTCTGCAATTGATTACGAAGGTGATTCATTGGTATATAGTGTTTGTGCTCCATTTCATGGTGGAAGCAGATTTGATCCTGTCCCTGATCCTCCTGCCGGTCCTCCGTATTCTAGAGTTGTGTTCAGAAATCCGTATTCTGTAGCAAATGCTTTAGGCGGAACCCCGCTTGTGATCGATCCTTTTACCGGTTTGTTGAAAGCGACACCGAATTCGCTCGGTCAATTCATCTACGGTATAACTGTAAAGGAATACAGGAACGGTGTTCTGCTTGGAGAAACTACCCGTGATTTTCAGGTCAACGTTGTAAGTTGTCCTGAAATAACTGTTGCTTCTATCTTTTCTCCAACGATCTCCTGCGGGACATTGTCTGCGAGTTTCGAAAATACCAGTTACAATGCAGCTACTTATCATTGGGATTTTGGTGAAACAGGAATTACTTCTGATACTTCTTCTCTGATGAATCCTACATATGCCTATGCCGATACAGGTGATTATGTAGCAACATTGATAGCCTATTCCGGTATCAATCCCGATTGCAACGATACAGCAAAGGGAATGGTTCATATTTATCCTGTCTTCAATTCCGACTTTGATATTCGTAATGAGCATTGCTCAAACCGATTTGAATTTCTGGACAGATCTTATGGTATAGGTGGAGTTGCCAATTTCTGGAAATGGGATTTTGGAGATGATTCACTTTCATATGATATCGATCCTGTGCATTTGTATTCTCAACCCGGAACTTATATTGTTTCGTTGATCACATCGGCAGACTCTTCCTGTTATGATACACTCAAACAAAGTGTTGTTGTACAACAAAATCCTGTTTCAGACTTTGTCGTCGAACTGGATACATGTTCTTATTCCATAAAAATAATTGATGAGTCTTTATTTACAGATTCATATCGCTGGGATTTTGGTGACGGGAATGTTGATTATACTTCTGACCCTGTTCATTCATTTTCATCACATGGATCTTACTCAGTCCAGCAGATTGTATTTACTGATTCTACTTGCATCGATACATCAGAGATCATAATTACTATTCCACCTTTAGCATCGGTTGATTTTAACTACAATGTTGCTACTTGTGATTCTGTCGTAAGTTTCACTAATCTGAGCTCAAACGCCAAGGACTATCTATGGAATTTTGGAGATGGTGTTTCATCTGATTTCAGTAATCCTGTCCATACATATTCACTTTCAGGGACCATTCCGGTAACCTTGACCGGAATTTCAATCTACGGTTGTGAAACCGTTTTTAAAAAGGATATTAATTTTGTTTCTTTTAAAGAAGCAGAATTCAGTGCTGTACAGGATTCGTGTTCTGGAAATTTTGTATTCTCAAACGTCACAGCAAATGCAGTTACCTATAACTGGAATTTTGGTGACGGAACTGTTAGTGGATCAAATCATCCAGTACATAATTATGGCACTGCGGGGAAGTTTGAAGTTTTACTGATCGTCAATAAGGAATCTGTTTGCTCTGACTCAATGACACTTGACTTGTTGCCGGAAGAACTGCTAGGAGAAATATTGTTTCTTCCAAATTCATTCACGCCAAACGGCGATGGTCTGAATGATTACTTTCAATTCAGCACATACCGGCCATGCCTCACTTATTCAATTCAGATCTTTAACAGGTGGGGTACAAAAATATACGAAAATGACAATGCAGGAGAAATGGAATGGGATGGAAAATTTCAGGATCAGATGGTACCTGCAGATATTTATGTATACATCCTCAATAATGGGGAACAACAGAGAAGCGGTATGATCAACGTGATCCGCTGATCAATGGACTTTCGAAGATCTTTTTGAATTTCTCTCTTCTCTTCTCTAATGAATAATGGTTCCTGATTCTTTCTCTTGCTGATCTGCCATTTTTAAAAGGATCACTTGCTGGCAGTGATTCAATCAATTTTTTCAGGGCCTGTGAATTCCGTTCTTTCAGTATATAACCTGTTTCACCAATAATTTCCGGAATTGAAAATACATCTGAACCAATTGGAATGCACTCGCAAAGCATTGCTTCGCAAAGTGCATTTGGAAATCCTTCTGCCATGCTTAATTGTAAATAATATTGATGCCTGCTGAAGATCAATGGAAGTTCACTATTGGGAACTGCAGGAAGTAAGGTGATATTCGCACTCAGATTATTAAAAATCCCGGGCTTCCCACCAACGATTGTAAAAGAATAATTGGGAAAAAATTTTGCAACCTCAAGTATAAGATCTATACCTTTCAGCTTTTGTTGTGAAGATTTATGCAGTAATCCGGCTACCGTTATAAAACTATTTTGGGCCTGGTCATTTATCTTTCGAAACCTGTTTTCATCATAACCATTTTCAATACAAAAATATGGAGTCTTTATTCCTTTATTAAAATAAGCTATCCCTTGTTCCGGAAAATCATTCTTATCATAAGTATATGGAGTCTGCCAAAGAGTCTGGTGCTTTGGTAAAATGAGAGTACAAAACCGGAATGAAAAGCGGGTCGCCATCGCAAGGAAAGTTCTCTGATAATTACCATACCCAATGGAAGGGAAAGAATGACAGTCTGTTCCTCCGGCAATGATAATGCATTTTTTTCCGGCTAGTTTTGAAATGAACACAGGTAATACGGAATGGATGCCTGCCAGTTGTATAAAGCAAACATTATAATTTGCCAGATTGCGGATAAGAAAAAACAGTTGTGATATTAATTGAAATGGAATTTTCCATTTTATACCATAATCAAAATTGAATGCTTTTACTTCAAAAGTTTCTTGATAGATCGAAAGATCTTTCTCAACAAATGAGGATCTTCCCATGAAAAAGTAGAGTGCTTTATGCTTTCTCATCAATTGATCAATCCTTTTTGGCTGATGAGATTACACCTCCTGATAAAAAAGAACCAGGCGAAAGAGTTCCAAATATATTTTCAAAAAACCAGATCAACTTGGAAAAATATCTTAGAAATTTGACAAATATTTTTTTGAAAGTGAAATAGGGAATAGTTTTCCCATCAATCCCCTCAAGAGTTATTGCAAAACTTATTGCAAGAAAATACTCGGAAACCTTCGGTTTTAATCCAGCATTTATCAAAGCATTATTCAAGTCTTCTTTACTAAGAGGAACATGAATATCATATACTTGTTTATTTAAATATTTATGTAAAATACCTGTTGCTCCTTTCATATTAGGGATCGATGTCACTAAGATACCTCCAGGTTTTAAAAAACTTGAGAAGCTCCTGAGAGTGCCTGCTGTATCCAAAAAATGTTCAACAACACCAAAAGAACAGACGATGTCAAATTTATTCAATAAATCTTGGTTTGGATTAAAGGCGTCTTCGCAAATTATAACTCCAGGTATATTGTCCCTTTCAAGAATTAATCTGCTTTGAGCGCATCCTTTTTCTGAATAGTCAAGACCGTATATTTCGAAGCCAAATTCTCTTGCCAGATAGGGTAAAAGAACAGAATTACCACAACCAATTTCTAACAACTTTTTTCCTTTGGTGTCAATGTCCTTAAATATTTTTCTGAACATTTTATCTAGCACCCTATAAGGGTAAGAATTTAATGAATGCGAACTTATGTTAATTGGCTCAGGCAGAGAAGTTCTTTCCCATACTTCTGACCAATAATTTTCGCCTGCTTTATCAATATTTGAACTCTCAACTTTATCACTCATGCCGTGAAAATATGTATTTAAATTTTAATATACTCGATTGGCTGAATGATTATTTGACTAAATTTGAACCATGTGTGGTATTACTGGATTTGTTGATTTCAATAATCAATCAAACAAAGATATTTTATCCCAAATGTCTGATGACCTGATACATAGAGGTCCGGATGATTTTGGGAATGAGTATTTTTCGTTTGATCCATTTTCATTAGGATTAGGATTTCGGCGACTATCAATCATTGATCTTTCAATTGCCGGTCATCAGCCAATGTCTGATGAATCAAAAAATTATTGGATTGTTTTCAATGGCGAAGTTTACAACTTTCAGGAGATTCGTGCTGAATTAAAATCTCATGGATTCATTTTTTTCTCAAATAGCGACACTGAGGTCATCCTGAAATCATATATAAAATGGGGTAAAGAATGTGTGAATAAATTCATTGGCATGTTTGCAATTTCAATTTATGATAAAGTCCGGAATGAATTGATACTTTTCAGAGACAGGGTTGGAGTGAAACCGGTTTTCTATTATTTTAAAAATGATCTTTTCTTATTTTCGTCAGAATTAAAATCATTCCATAGGCATCCAAAATTTGAAAAGGAAATTTGCAAAGATGGATTAACCTCCTACTTAAAAAATGGATATGTTTCTTCACCATTGACCATTTTTAAGCATACAAAAAAATTGAGAGCGGGCGAGTATTTAGTTTTAAGCCTGAAAGATAAAGATTATAGTTTAACGGAATACTGGAATGTATATGATTCATTTGCAAAGCCAAAACTTAATTTGTCATTTGATGAGGCAGTGAATGAAACAGAAATATTGCTGAAATCTGCATTTCAATACAGGATGATCGCTGATGTCCCTGTTGGAGTATTTCTTAGTGGAGGCTATGATAGTTCATGCGTTGCAGCCATTTTACAATCTCAGAATAGAAATAGTATAAAGACTTATACGATTGGATTTCATGAGAAGGAATACAATGAGGCGGAATTTTCCAAAAAGGTTGCAAGTTATATTGGTACAGATCATCATGAATATTATTGTACGGAAAAGGAAGCGCTTGATCTTGTCCCAGAATTACCGATGATATATGATGAACCTTTTGCTGATCCATCAGGTATTCCGACAACTCTGGTTTGCAAAATTGCAAGGAAGCATGTTACTGTTGCTCTTTCAGCTGATGGGGGCGATGAGATCTTTGCTGGCTATCCACGCCATCTTAAGAGTTTTAATATCATCAACAAATTTCGGTTTTTGAATAATAGAATAGGTAAACTTGTTTCTAACTTTGTGCCATCATCTATTGGAGATTTATCAACACCAGATAGAAGAGGGAAATTGAAACAAATATTAAGTTCAACTTCAGGAATTGATAATTTTATTTCCATTAATCAGACATTTACTGATGCTGAAATTGTCAAATTGACAAACCATTTTGTTGGTTTAAGCAAACCAAATAGATCGGAGGTATCACAAAGCTCACGTGATTTATTGAGCGAAATACTGGCATTTGAATACTCCAACTATTTAGTGGATGATATTATGCAGAAAGTTGACAGAGCCGGAATGTACAACAGTCTTGAAGGACGTGAACCATTTCTCGATCATCGGGTAATAGAGTTTGTTAGTCAATTACCTTCTGAATATAAAATGAAAGATGGTAATCAAAAGATATTATTAAAGGAAATAGTTCATCGTTACATTCCTAAGGAATTAATGGAGAGACCCAAAATGGGTTTTGGTGTACCTCTTGAAAAGTGGTTTAATCTTGAATTGAAAGATCTTGTGATGGATGTTTTAGCTCCGGAGAAAATAAAAGAAAAAGGAATTTTGAGTGAACGATTAGTGGCGCAAATGATTAAGGACTATCAGGCAGGTAGATTTGTCGGGTTTCAAAGATTTTATACAATATTCATTTTGCAACAATGGTTAAACAAATGGATGTAAAACCCGAGAACACTTATTTATTCAAAAGATTGTCACCTGAATTGTATCCGGATTTAATATACATTTCGAAGAGTGCATTTGGTTTTGATCCGGGAGTGAACTACTACATCGATAAAAACCGAACAGAGAAATTCGGCCCTTCAAATTTAGGCTATATCGCCTATTCAAATCAAGGTGAGCCTGCAGCTTTTTATGGAGTGTATTCCCAACCTTTGATAATTGATGGGAAAAAACTACTCGCTGCTCAGTCCGGTGATACAATGACACATAAAAATCATACTGGAAAAGGATTGTTTATTCAATTAGCTAAAATGACTTATCAATTAGCTACTGAGAATTCAATAAGTTTTATTTTCGGGTTCCCGAATAATAATTCATATCCTGGTTTTGTAAAGAAGCTTGCTTGGAACTGCCCTTATAAATTACATGATTATAGGATTAAAGTATTAACTCTTCCCATTTGTAAAGCAGTTAAAAAGATTGCAATTCTAAAGCCATTTTATAATATATACAAGAGCTTTATTTTTAATCTATTCTCAAGGCGAGGAAAGTTGTTTCAGTCATCAGTCCTTGAAAAAGGTGTAGGAGGGTTAGAAAGAAATTGCGATTTCCTTGATTACAAAATCAAAGGAGGCGCTATCTTAAGAGAAATTGAAAAATGTTCTATATTAATTAAAACAGATGGATTTTTATTTTTGGGTGATATTGAAAGAAATGAAAATATTGACTATTCAATTCTTATTAAAAAACTAAAGAGAATGTGCTTTTGGGCTGGTATTGATATTATTATTTTTCAAGCTTCTCCAGGTGTGTTTTTAGATAAAAAATTATCTGTTTTTTTGAAAAATACCGATGCTTATTATATGGGTTACCTGAACTTGGATAACAAATTTGATCCTGAAAGTTTCAAATTTGTATTTGCGGATATTGATACCTTTTAAAACCCTGTTCGCGAGAAAGATAGGTTTGTCTTTACAATTACTGATTGAGATGTTGTTGTATTACTGATGCTTAGTCTAGGAAAGATGTCAATTTGAGATCTTTCGTTTTGATTTTTCAAATTTACTGCAAGCATGCTTCGGTAAATATGTCTGCATTCTTCTTTTACTTTTTCATTATATGCACCATCAGGGAAGGCAATACTTGTGATCTCTTTTCCTATTGCTTCTTCAAGTAATTTTTTTGATTTTAATAGCTCAGCTTTTAAATCTTGTTCATTTAACATATCTAAATTTGAATGTGTCAGCCCATGACTTCCTATTTCTATCAAATTGTCCTTTGAAATAAATTTTAATTCTTGATTACCCATCAATTGCCAATATTCTTTATTACAGTTTTGAAAAGAACTTTTTATAAAAGGATTAATTTCCAGTAATGTTAAAAGTTTATTCTTGACCGAAGGACGGGTTGTTTTAATATAGTTTTTAAATGAACTGTAATCGTTAAATACATTTGAGTTTTGAAGATCATCAAAAAGAGGTCTAACCTCAGGTTTTAATTTTGTCCACGTAATTTGAGAGTTTAATATATCGAGCATGTCATACCATAAAGGGGCAGAAGGTTTTGTTATCGACTGTCCAGTAACATAAATCGTTGCTGGTATTTTCAATGAATTTAATATTGGAAATGCATTTTCATAATTATTAAGGTAGCCATCGTCAAAAGTAATTGCCAGACTCATATGTTTGGAGGCCTCATTTGCATTTTGGTTTCGCTTGACAATGTTTTCAATACTCAAAATCTCAAAATTCTTTTTAAAATAGATCATCTGCTCTTCAAATTGATCTATGGCCATATGATTTTTTGATAAAGTAGCATCGTAATCTTTCACTACACCATGGTAATTTAATATCAAATTTTTATTGCGTGATAGTTTAGAAATCTGTTTGTCAAGATTTGTAATTCTGATTACTGGAAGTAGAATTTTTCGATTAAGTTCTTTAATAAAAGCCATTCTTAGTATTTTACAAATTTGCTGGTCTGAACTTTATCCTCTGCTATAATTTGGTAAATATAAACACCGGAGCTAAAAGATTCGATATCATTTAAGTTTACTTTGAACATTGAAGGAATCTCTTGTGAGTAAAGAATCTTTCCGGTTAAACTATATATTTTCAGTTGATAATTATTATTATTCTTATTTAGTAAAAGGTTAGCCCCTGTTTTATCATAAAATAGAACTCCTAAATCAGAAACATGGTATGGTTGATTTACATCACTTGAATTCCTGATAATTTGATACACTTCATTCCTGAAAGTATTTCCAATTCCACGTCCGGTACCAACAATTGCACTTTCTCCTAGTGGAAATGAGAAGCCATAGGATGTAGGAGGTCCCGGGTAATTACTTATTTGGGTCCATATATTATTGTTCGGATTATATATATAGAAGTCTGAATAGTAAATAGAATTGTTATCATACCCCAAACCGCAAAACCCTAAACCGTCATATGAAAATGAAATAGCAGAGTTTCTTGATGAACCAGGAAAATCAGCGACTTGAACCCATACGTCATTTGCACCATTATAGCTATAAAAATCATTATACGTTTGACCATTTCTGAAACCTAGTCCTACATAGGCAAAATTCCCTAGTACAAAAGTCGAAATTCCTGTTCGTGCTACGCCAGGAAATGATGTTTTTTGTGACCATGAATTTGAGTTCTGATCGTATTGCCATAGGTCATTGAAATATCCTCCACCATAGCCGCATACTATATATCCCTGACCATTCAATTCGAAAAATCCTGCATCTTGTCTTCCAATACCTGGAAAATTGGACAATTGTGTCCAAGTATCCATTATAGGGTCATATTCATAGAAATCTGTAATATATGACCCTGTTGTTCCACTAATAACATACCCTTTATCATTTATGCTGAAACATGCAGCTGCCCATATATTTGAGACTGGATAATCTGCTTTTTGTATCCATGTATCATTGACCTGATCATACTCCCACCAATCATTGTGGCCTGATCCATTATTGCCTAAACCAACATATCCTTTGTTGCCAATTTTGAAGAATGATGTTGAGTATCTGTTGGATGGAAAATCATTTTTCACTGTCCATGAATATTGAGCAGCTAAATTGAAAGTCTGTAAAAGACAAATCCAAAGTATAAAATAACGTTTCATATTGTTCGTTTTTTTTTGAAAAGTATAAAATTAACTGAATAAAAAAAAGCAAATTGCACTAAATTTAGGTTCTTTTTATGGGCGTCATCCGCAGACAAGGTATAAAAAACACAATAATTGGGTATCTGGGAATACTGATCGCTTTCGTCAGCTTTTTTGTGGTACAGCCTTATTGTCTGACAAAAGAAGAGATTGGACTCACCCGTGTGCTTTATTCATTCTCTATTATCGTTGCTATGTTTGTTCCTTTTGGAATAGGAAATGCTACCATAAAATATTTTCCGCTCTTTAAGGACGAAGCAAAAAAAAATCATGGGTTCTTCGGATTTATGAATATTTTTCCTCTGATCGGATATGTCGTTTCAGCGGGTTTGCTCTTTTCTCTAAAGGATTTTATCCTCAACCAATACAGAAGCGAATCGCCTTTGCTTCTGGAATATTTTGATTTTGTTTTCCCACTCATTTTTTTCAATGCCTTTATTGCCATTCTTTCAGTGTATTGCAATGCCAACTATAAATCGACTATACCTTCTTTCCTGAATGACATAGGTGTCAGAGTTGCAATGATTGTCATTGTCGGAATATATTTCCTTAGAATTATCACTCTCGATCAATTCATGGCTGCATACATTGGTATTTTTGGACTGCAGTTGATCCTGTTGCTGGTATATATCTTTTATTTTGATAAACCCAGTTTTAAAATTGACTGGCCTTCATTCAGGGAAAAGAAAATGTTCGAATTGATCCGGTATGGTCTTTTACTTTGGTTTGCAAGCGTAGCATCTATTGGAATCAAAAATCTGGATGTGATCATTCTTCCAAAATATTTGTCACTTGATATGGTAGGAATATATGCCATTGCAGCATTTATACCAACAGTGATCGAAGCCCCGATAAATGCTCTGGATCGCATAGCTGCCCCGAAAATTTCCTTTGCATGGAATGCAAACGATAAGTCCCAGATCCAGGAAATTTATCATAAGTCTTCACTTTATCTCTTTTTATTCGGAGGATTTTTATTGATCAACATTCTTACTAATATTCATACAGTTTTAGAATTTCTTCCACAAGGATTCCAGAAAGGAGAACCTGTCGTCGTCATCTTTTCTATTGGAGCACTGATCAATATGGCAACAGGAATCAACGGATCTATCCTTAACACTTCTGCAAAATTCAGATACGGCGCTTTCTATCTTATTTTACTCGCAGTTTTACTGGTTGGTTTTCAGTTTGTCTTCATTCCGGTATTTGGAATTATTGGAGCTGCATTGGCTACAACTTCTGCTCAAGTGATCTATAATGTTCTTGTATTCATTACGATTTACAAATTCTTCGGTTTACAACCATTTAACAGGCAAAATCTGCAAGTACTCTTCATTGTGGGATTTACCTGTTTGCTTGCTTACATATTACCACACTTTTCTAACCGGTATCTCGACATTGGCGTGCGAACAGCTATTGTCTCATCTGTATATTTTGGATCGGTTTATTTTATGAAGGTTGTGCCTGAGTTTCATAAACATCTACCGTGGGTAAAAGTGAAAAGTGAAAAGTGAAAAGTGAAATGCGATACTGCAGGATTTCTGTGGAAGACTACGTTTCTCTTAAGGAAATAAAATAAATTATCCGATTAGATCTTTCTTCACACCCGTTCCGGTTTGCTTGCCGGTTTCTTTGTTACTCTTCTTTTTGCATTATCAATGCTGGCATTCAATTCAAATCCTAATATCAGTATCAGGGAATTGAAGTACATCCATAACATCATTACGATCAATGTTCCGATCGATCCGTAGATCTTGTTGTAGCTTCCGAAATTATTAACAAAGTAGGCAAAGCCGGTTGATACTACAATGGAACTAAGTGCTGCAAATGTTGAGCCGGCAGAAATAAATCTCCAGCGCTTTTTTACAGAAGGAGCATAGTAATATAAAAAAGAAATTGCCATGAAAAACAAGGCAAGTACCACAGCCCATTTTCCGAGCATGATCAAAGCAACCTGTGTCTTCGATTTTAAAATGCTTTGTGTTACAAGATATTTCGTTGCAGTTGATGAAAAAATAATAAGTGTAGTTGAAATGATAACTAAAGTTGAAAGAATAAACGTAAGCACAATGGCAACCATGCGCTGCCTGAATGGTGATCGGGTTTCTGAGGCATGGTATGAACTATTAAAACCACGCATCATTGTCATAAAGCCATTAGTAGTGAAGTAAAGTGCAGTAAGGAATCCAATGGAAAGAAGACCGCTATGCTGTATCTTTACGATATCCGTAATTGTTGTTCGTGCACTTGCAAATGCAGCTGATGGTAAAACCCCTTCAATAATATTCAGTAATTCATTCTGAAAATTCTTGATCGGAATGTATGGAATGAGTGAAAACAAGAATATAGTAGCAGGAAAGACAGCGAGAAAGAAACTGAATGCAAGCGCCTGTGCCCTGGTAACGATGCCGCCTTTCTTTATACCAGTAAAAAAGAAATCAGCTACATAATAAATAGGCATATGATCAAACCCCGGTAAAGCAACCCTTTTCGTGTAATCAATGAATGATCTGACTGCAGGGGTGTCTCCGAAATATTTGACAATTTCCTTTGATGCGCGCTGTAATTTTTTCCCTGCCACTACTTAATTATTTTCATACTTATATCGAGACTTTTGTGAGAATGCGTCAATGCGCCTACTGAAATAAAGTCAACACCACTCTCGGCAAATGAACGAATTGTTTCCAAAGTGATTCCTCCTGAAGCCTCTGTTTCAATTTTTTTGTTGATCAGCTGTATCGCTTCTTTCAACTGGGAAGGGGAGAAGTTATCAAGCATGATCCTGTCAACTTTTCCAATTGAAAGGACTTGCTGAACTTCTTCCAGGTTCCTGGTCTCAATTTCAATCTTAAGTTTCTTCCCTGTCTTTTGCAGATATTCATTCGCTCTTTCAATAGCATTTTTAATACCTCCTGCAGCATCTACATGGTTGTCTTTGATCAGGATCATATCATAAAGTCCAAACCTGTGATTCATTCCACCACCAAGTTGTACTGCCCATTTCTCGAACAACCGGAAATTCGGCGTGGTCTTTCTTGTGTCCAGGACTTTGGTATTGGTCCCTTTTAATGCATCAACAAATTTATTGGTCAGGGTTGCAATCCCGCTCATCCGCTGCATACAATTCAGCAAAAGTCTTTCAGCAGTCAGGAGCGATCTCACTTTTCCTTCAACAGTCATAACGATGTCTCCGGGATTAACCTCACTGCCTTCTGCAACAAGTACCTTAACAATCAATTCTGTATCCACTTGTATCAGGATCTGATCTGCCAGAACCAATCCCGCAATTATACCTTTCTCTTTTACCTTTACAATCGCTTTTCCTTTTTCGGATTCAGGAATTGTGGAAAGGGATGTATGATCGCCATCTCCAATATCTTCCCGTAAAGCATTGGCAATAAAATCCCTGACTGATAGACCGTAGTATTCTGAAAATTCCATAGTTGTACTTCTAGCCGTGAAATTAGAGAACTTAAAGGGATAAAAGGGGCAGACTTTAATGAAGATATTCACAAAAAAAGGCCGCCATGTGATGACGACCTTTTATTTTCAGGAATGACTATTGTTTTTAACCTGATATTTAATTATTCAGATTCAAACCTTAATTCCATAAGTACATTTTTTCCGCCGGAACTTTTAAAATAAAACGAAGTCCGGTATGATTTTCCGGTATTGCTAACCAGATTTCCGATCGCATACTGGGTTCCTTCAGGCGATGAACCTTTATGAATGATTGTAAAGGATTTTGGTGTGTTCTTACTGAAAAAATCCTTAATGACCTGTTCCGCCTGTGCTTTACTGTATACATCTTCACGATTTACAATCGTAAGATCTAAAGTAGGACCAAAGTAAGTGGATAATTGTTTTGCGTCTCCACTTCGGATTGCAAAGGCAATTTCGTCGAAGACATCCAGGGAATAGCTCTGACTGAATACAAGCAGAAGCATTATTAGGGAGATTGTTTTTTTCATTTTGTTGAAAGTCACCAGACTAAAGCAAACATCAAGCCACTTCAGGTAGTTGATAAGGCTAAAATAATTGTTTTTGACCATAGAAAGAGCTTTATTTACTATGTTTATGAACATATTGAGGTTATGAAACTATCCTCAAATCGTTAAAAAGGTGAAAATCGAATTCATTTTTATTGGAAAAACCACAGAATCTTATTTAAATGAAGGGATTAATACCTATTTGAAAAGATTGGTCAACTACCTGCCTGCTGAAATATTAACACTTGCCGCTTCTACTTCTAAGATCAGAGAGAAAATTATTGAAGAGGAAAGCAAATTGATCATTTCCAAAATTCAACCCCGCGACTATGTCGTACTTCTGGATGAAAAAGGAAAAGAACTAACTTCACGGCAACTGGCAGGTTTTCTGGAAAAGCAGATGCTGGCCGGTACCAACCGAATGGTTCTGATCACAGGCGGTGCTTACGGTGTTTCCGATGAGTTGAAGAAAAAAGTACACTTTACTTTGTCAGCTTCAAAGTTTACATTCACACATCAGATGATCAGGTTGCTGCTTACAGAACAAATCTATCGGGCAATGACCATCCTCAGGAATGAATCTTATCACCATGATTGATAGTTATCAAACTTTATTAAATTTGTAAACCTACTCATTGATATATGATAGAATATCTTTCGTTTATTGACCTGATTGTTCCTGTAATTTTTTTAGTTGTCATTTACCTCGTAGCAAAGAGTAAACAACTGAAAAATATTGAGACAAATTCAAGTTATAGATTTTACATATATGGTTTGATGATCAAACTGTTTGGTGGAATATCGGTTTGTCTGATCTATGCTCTGTACTATGGCTTTGGTGATACAGTAAATTATTACAATGATTGCATTGTGTTATTGAATCTAGGTGAAAAATCTGTGCTGAATATCTTTAAATTTCTCATTGGTCCGGATCCGTCATTGGCCTATGAGTTTGATTCTAACACAGGGTACATGCAATACGCCGGCGATCCACATGCCCGTGCAGTTGTTAAATTAACTTGGCCTCTTTGTTTAATAGCCTTCAAGAGTTTTGTTGGAATGACCATTTTACTTGCATATATTTCATATTGGTCGATCTGGCGTTTATATCAGGTATTGGTGGAAGAATTCCCTAAACTTGAATTTGAATTCGCAGTTGCACTTCTATTCATCCCTTCTGTTTTTTTCTGGGGTAGCGGTTTGCTGAAAGATACAATTACATTTTCTGCTGTATGTTTATTTTCATCATCCTACTTCATTATCCTGACCAAGAAAAAGAGTTATATAAAGAATATATTTTTTATAGTCATGAGCTCCATACTTCTGATATGGATCAAACCTTATATCTTCTTCGCTTTACTTCCCGGAAGTTTTCTTTGGTATGGAGGTATTCAACTTGAAAAGGTCCAGAATAACCTGATCAAATCCCTTTCAACTCCGTTCCTGATCGTATTCTCACTGGTTTCCGGATATTTCATGCTGGATATCATGAGTGGATTTTTAGGTGATTATTCTCTGGAAAATGTACTCGATAAAGCGGTAATTACTCAAATGGATCTGAAGAGTGAACACTATCAGGGTTCAGCTTATGATATCGGTGATTTTGATCCTACAATACAGGGAATCCTGTCAAAAATGCCTGCTGCGATCAATGCCGCATTGTTCAGGCCTTATATCTGGGAGAGTTATAACTTTACAATGATCTTGTCCGGAATTGAAAATTTTCTCATGCTTGCGTTTACCATTTATCTTCTGGTGAAACTAAAAGTTTATAATCTGTTCCGGTTAATGTTCAGACACAGGATCCTGTTCTTTACGGTATATTTCAGTTTGTTCTTCTCTTTTTCAGTCGGCCTTACAACTTCAAATTTTGGAAGTCTTGTGCGTTATAAAATACCGGCAATTCCATTCTATGTTATTTCGCTGATCATTATTTCTTCAACATATCGTCAGTTGAAAGAAGAAGATCAGGTGAACTTCTCTGTTGATTTGAAAAAGTCTGTAGCGTAAACTTTATCGTATACACCTTCAGCTATTTCCATACTCCTGTATTTTTTCGCGATCGAAGAAATCCGGATTGGAAGTGAAGGACCTTCCTTCAGAAGTGTATCGATTTTATCTATAGCACTCTTATAACCGGACTCATTGAGTTCCTTTAAAACGGCACCGATGTTTTCTGTTTCTATGATGGAGGAGTCGTCGGAAATATCCTTTGTAATGATCACAGGTAATCCGAGAGCCCAGTATTCTCCGTCTTTAATTGGTGAACAATATCTTTTAGTAGGAACCGGTTTGACAGGAGTAATTGCAAAATCAGCCAGTCCCATGTAGTCATTCACTTCATGATGGTAAACAAACTTGCATATAATTTTATCTGAAGGAAATCCTGCTTCCTTTGCCCAACGCCGGATCTCCTCCTGATCATGATTGGTCAGAAGTAATGCCCTGAAATTTTCTCCCCATTTATTTTCTGCTGTTTTTAAGAGTTCAAAGACTTCTTTGGTAAGATAAATTCCTCCAAATTTTCCAGCATATACAGCAACAATTTTATTTTCCAGGTTTAATTCCGCAGTTAAATTTTTGTTCTTCTTTCTTTGTAAGCTGAAATCTGAAAGATCAACACAGGCCGGCTTTACAAGAAAATTTTTTACCTTGAAATTGTATTTTCTTTCAGCGTATTCGCGCATTCCTGCTGTGGCACTTATTAATACTTTTGCATGCCTGCTTAATTTCTTTTCAAGATAAAAGAGGAGTTTAAAACGAAAACTTTCCCTGGACCAGGTCTTGTTCTCTACCATTGCCTCAGCATGTGGTTCGTAGCTATCTATGACTAGTTTACATCCTGTCAATTTGCTCAACAAATATCCGAAACTTCCTGCAGGTGTACACCAGGCATGTATGATTCCAATTTTGTTATTCCTGATTGTACTTAAAAGTTTGCTAAAATAACCGGTCACCCTGAAAGGAAACGATAAATTCATTTTCGAATATTTCAAGGTCAGCAATTCAATTCCCGACTGACTTAAAAGTAACTCTTGTTGTTTTTGAAATAAAGGATCCATCTTTAAATGTTCCTGTTCAAACGTCACAAGAATTAACTTTCTTTCAGGAGCGATTTTTTTTCTGATCATCCGGACATACGGAAGGGTATAGGTCTGAATCAAGGCATCCTGAAAACTCCAATGAGTCAATACCAAAATGCTGTTCCTTTCGCTCATTTAATTTTTAATATTAATTTCCTGCCCAGAATTGATTTAACAAACAATACCAGGTAATTTTTTTTAAGACCCCCTTTGAAAATTGCCTTCAAGGCATAGCGTATTGCAGGAATTCGTTCTCCATCAAGGTAGGAGTGGATCCCGCAAAAATAATTTCTGTGGGCATAGAGCTTCTTCAATTCAGCATCCTTTAGCTCTACATGGTCCTTGATCCATTCTGTAGCTTTGATCGTTCTTTGTACAATTAAACGATTGTCTGATTTCATTGAACGATCAGCATGGTCGTACATTGAAATGGTAACATCATCAAGAAGAACTAATTTGTGATTTCTCATATTGCTGATGAGAAACATCCAGTCCTCCTTGATAGCAAAATTCCTGTCTTCAACAAAATACTTAAGATCCTTAAGGCTTTTTTTAAAGCAAATATTACACGCAACAGGATTACCTTCCAGGAAGAGCGCATAATCGTAGATACCTGCATTATATTTTTCTAATCCTGACCGGTAAACTTTGCCTTCTTCATTTCTGAAATTAAACTTGGTTGCGATAAAGTCAGGATAATTATTTTTGATTATCCCTCTATGCAATTTCTCAAGATGATCCTTATGCATGAAATCATCAGAATCAAAAAGCACGATATATTCGCCGGTTGAGTTTCTGATCCCATTGTTTCTTGCAGCTCCACGCTCAGAATTGACCTGTGAAATAATTCTGATAAAAGGATACTCCGCAAAAAACTTCTTTAATTTTTCTTCGGGGTGATCAGTACTGCCATCATCGACAATTATGACTTCGTAGTCGGTGAATTCCTGCTGTAAGAGATAGGTTAGGCGCTGTTCAAATATGGCACTCCGGTTATAAACAGGAATTACAATTGAAAAAAATGGAATTTTCATTTTGACAATTCTTTTCTCAATTCTTCATATAATTCCAGGTGCTTTTGCACTTTGTCAGAATACTGGAAATACTTCAGTGCATCTTCCCGGGCCTGTTCTCCCAGACGTTTTCTCAATTCAGGGTCTGAGATCATTCGTTTTAATGCAAGGTAAACAGCTTCCGTATTTGAATAGGGAACTACTAAGCAATTTTCCCCATCGCGTGCGGTAAAACAACTGATGCCTGACAAGGTCAGGATCTGCGCACATCCACTGATCATACCTTCCATAATATTAATACCAAAAGTCTCGCTCTCGGAATTGATAGGTATGTGAACATGAACGTCAAATAATCTGAACAACGCAATATTATCTGACACAAATCCTTTGTAAATAATATGATCCTGCAGGTCGTAATTTTGTATGTACCGAATAACTGAATTGAAACTTTCTCCTTTACTGCCAAAAATCAGCATCCTGACATTCGGATATTCCATGAGAAGTTTTCTGAATGCTTCAATTGCAAAAATATGACCTTTCCAGAATTCAAACCGCGCCACCATTCCGATTATGAAAACATTTTCTTCCAGGTTAAGATCTTTTCGCAATTTTTCAACTCTGCTGTCATCCTTAAAAATATATTCATCGGATTTTAAAGAGTGATGAATTATAGTGAGTTTATTTTCCGGGATATGATAGTTTTTTATAAGAAAAGATTTGGCTTCTTCTGTGAGCGCAATAACTTTCTTAGACAAGAAATAAGTGATCTTGTCTATCATTTTTTGTTTTTTGTTGTTATAATCAAATGCCCATGTTGTATTTCCACACGTAGAAACCCGCATTTTTATTCCGCAGAACCATGCAGATATTAATCCAACAAGATTTCCATAAGGTAACTCTGTATGCACAAGTGTGATCTTGTTTCTCTTAAGAATATAGCAGACCTTAATGAAATTTATAAAGAAATGATAAAAATGTTTATGTGGTAAATAATAAACTCTGACTCCCATTTTACGGAGATCATCTGCAAGTAGGGGGTAAGTTTCATTAATAACTATATGCAGATGAGGAACTCCTCTTTTAAGAAGTTCATCTGAAAACCAATTCCACTGAGTAGATTGATTAATATGGGAAGTTATAAAACCGATCTTCATTTGTAAAAAAAACTACGTGAAATTTTTCTTGCTATTTTGATCATCGTCGGCGGGAATTTAGTTCTCCATACGATCGTGTCAATCTCGGGTTCTGCCCTAAGAAAATCCCGGAAATTTGTGTTTAAATATTTTGATATCTTTCTTGCTCGTGAAAATCTTTCCGATTCATAGTCATATCTGAGTACAAAACATAGAAATTTATAAAGCAGTTTTTTCTGGTTTATTTCTTCCGGCTTAAAATTGCGGTTAAAGAATGTGTAAGTAGAATCATTTCGTTCTGTCTTGATCCTTAATTCTGACAGTGTTTCAAGTATGGACTCAAATTTTCCTGACTCTGCAATCCCAATAAAAACTTTCGACCACTCATCTATGAATTTTGAAACCGAGGAAACAGATTTACTGTCACGATGCAAACGATATCTTGAAAGACAATGATCGACATACTGAAACTTTGAGATGATAGCAAACTTGCTGAACAAGTCGTAGTCCATTCCAAAATGAAGTTTTTCATCGAGCAATCCTGTCCTGTCAAGCAGTGACCGCCTGAAAAATGCAGAAGGCTGTGGAAAGGTCATTCCGGAAAGGATGTTCTCCAGGCTGTCATCAACATTCCCTTTATTGATACGGATTATTTTATTTCCTGAAAAGATCACTGAGCTTCCATGGATCAGTCCAATCTCATTTGGCAATGAGCTAAAGATCTTATTCACCTGATGCAAAGCACCGGGAGTAAAAAGGTCATCACTGCAAAGCCATGTGGCAATATCTCCTGTACATTTTTCCAGGCCCTTATTGATGGCTTCACTCTGGCCATTATCTTTTTCAGAGATCCAGTATTTAAAATGATCTTTATATTTCTGAATAATATCTATGGAATTGTCTGAACTTTTCCCGTCGATAAGTATTATCTCTAAATTAGGGTAGTCCTGGCTAATGACTGATTGAATGGTCTCTTCCAGAAATTCACCCTGATTGTATGATGGGATGACAACAGAAATTTTAAGCATATTATTTTTTGACATAGAAGATCTTGAGGGATTCTCCGGAATTTGTCAGATTCAGAACAGAATTTGTTAGTTTTTTAATAAGTGAAAGTAGAATTTTTTTGTCAATCTGCGCACTAAAATTCCGGTCTCTTTCATTGTAATCATATTGAAAATCAGACTTCTTGTCTTTTCGTTTCCATTTCAAAAAGGTATATGCAAAACGGGAAGGGCTTATTCCTTCAGTTTTTGTGAATTTCTCTGCAAAATCATACCGGGTGAGCAATCGTTTCATGGTCTTGGATGTGAAGTAGCACAGATGTTCAGGAAAAACAATATTATTCCAGTTCTTACCCAGAATTTTTCTGGATAGCGAATTGAAATTAGGGGTAGTCATATAAAGTGCGCCGCCTTTTCGCAACAACTTGCTGAACTTAAAAATATACATAACCGGATCCGGAAGATGTTCTATTACTTCCAGAGAAATTATCACATCAAAATTACCATATTCATTTTCCGGAATCTGATCAAGACCTTTATAAATTGTATGGTTCTTTTTCTTTGCATTTTCAAGAAGTGGAACGGAGATCTCTGTTCCATATGTACTCCAGTTTTTTACCCTCGCTTCATCGAGAAAATACGCTTCTCCACATCCGATTTCAAGAATTTTTCCTGACTTTCGGTATGGCTCCAGCAATTCGAGAATTGAATTGTATCTATGTCTGGTCAGATCGAAATATTCATCTGCAATGGGATACTGATCATAGAATTCCTGCAGTACTTCTGCCGAAGCAATTTCCCTGCTGAATACAAATGAACAATCTGAACATCGTGTTATAAAATGATCACCCCCAAAGATGTTTCGAAGTCTTGAACTGCCACAAAGCAAACATTTGGTGTGATATTTCTTTTCTATACTCATCAATCGTCAAAATTTATAATGGAAATATTCAATATCTTCTTTAAATGTTTCATAGATCTTGTCCCTGCTTTCATTTGAATAATAGTCCCTGTAATGCGAATGTGAACTCTTATTAGTTAAAGGTAGTGCAACCGGTTCGATTTCCAGACGTAAGCAGATCTCCTTGAAGTCTTCCTGCAGGTTTTCAAATTTACCGATATAATCTACGATTAAATTTCCTTCTTTATCATATAAAAAATCTTTTTGCAATGAATGTTCATTCTTAACTACCCAGTCGATATATTCATCGAAATTCTTCATTTTTTTTATAATATGATGCTGCGGATGTTTGGTATTCTGTATCATAAAGTGATATAAAGAAACCTGCCAGTCCCAGGGATTTCTCACAAAAGAAAATTTAAAATATTCATTATAGACCTTTCCGGGTAGAAGTTGTTTCAGATGCGCAGCTTTAATGTGATTCATCGAATGCTGTGAAAAGATATTATACCTGGCACCAAGCCAGAAAATAATGTTCTGATACCATGGAAAGTCAGCGGCTGACATATCATTAAAGGGATCCAGTGCTTTGCGGATACTGGTACCGGCAACTTTGTAGATATGTATGAAAATGAACTTTTTTTTGTGGGAAATGATCATGATCAGAAAATTATTTTGGTGAGATGTTTAACGCTTTGTTCTTGTTCTCTGAAACAAATGTGTCGATTTTCTTTTTTATGCCTTTAAACCTTTTTCGGTAATATAACAATTCGTCAAGATATGCGCGTGTTGACTTATTATGAATGCTCAGGTATAGCAATAACTCAGGATCCTTCAAGTTCCTGTTCCTGAAATTATAAAGTATCAAGCGGACAAGCATTTTGAGATAAATGATATAAACTGATGTGATCGGTTTATAGAAACTACTGATATGTGCCCTGTAAATGGATAATACAACTTCATCTCGACCAAATCCTTTTTGTAATTCGATCAAGCCTTCTATTGTTAATCGGGATTGTGGCATATAATGGTCGAATTTTAAACGCTCGTCATACCAGAGTTTATATCCTAATATCACCAGACAAAAACTCAACTCGCTGTCTTCACCGCCACCCCGGTGTATTTTACTTAATCGACCGGTCTGTATACCCGGAAAATTACTTGCAATAAGTAAATCATAACTCTCTTTCCGTAAGCTGAAACCGGCTCCATATAAATATCCTCTCTTTTCATCAACATAACCGGTTTGATTTCCTTGTTCTCCGATAGCAAAATTATCCTGATATCTTTTAAACCAGAATGGTTCTTCTCTCTCAAATACAGCCCTGCCAATACCACCACATGCAGCGCACTCCGGATGTGCATCAAAAATTTCTGAAACTAAGCTGACCCAATTATTGCACACTCTGTTATCATCATCTATGAAGGATATGATGTCGTATGCTGATTCTTTTATACCTCTTCTTCTGGCGTATGCCTGTCCCGGTTCAGGTTCTTCAACTACCCTGAAAGTAGTTACATTCTTTCTGTTCCAGAATGTCCGGCTTACCTCAACCGTTTTATCTTTTGAATTGTTATCCACCAGCAAAATTTCCCATTTCAGATCGCTACTCACTACCTGAGCCTGTAAAGCCTCAAGAGTTTTTTCGATCCTGGTTTCGCTGTTATAACAACAAATTACAATGCTAATTCCTTTCATTATTTATTCAATTCAAAAACGTCTACCAGATTATTTTTAAATTCCTCAATATTCTTAGAGTAATCGTAAGGTACTATAGTTGTTTCACCATTCAAAACTGATTTCATTTTATCAGCAAGATCGGTCGCACTTTGCCTGTCAAAAAAAAGAACATTTGTGTCAATTTGCTCCTTGTTTACATCCAGATCACTGGCAATAACGAAGTGATTCAATGCCTTGCAATCTTCTATGACGGTACTCCAACCTTCAAATAAAGAAGGTTGAATAACTGCAAGTGAATTTTTCATAAGCACAAGTTGATCTTCCCGTGAAATAAAGCTTGTAAGCTTTACATTTTTATCAAGGCCGTTATCTATGAGGTATTTTTCAATTTTTGTCAGATACATTTTATCCCTGTACGAAGTCTTTTTTCCTGTCATCACAATCTGAAAGTCAGGATTGGTCTTGTAAACCTCTTTCATTGCTTCTGCAATGAGCATGTGATTTTTGTGCGGCCAGAATTGATTCGCTACAAGGAAATATTTTTTAGAAATATTGTATTTCTTTAAAATTCTATCTGGGTCAATTTTTGAAATATCCGGAAGTAATGAAAGAAACCTGAGCAACTTTAATTCATTCACATGCGGACCATAAAATTTTTTGAAATCATTTAATGCATTCTTACTGCTAAGAACAAGGGTGTAATCTTTGTTTGCAGCAATCTTTTTCATTTCCGAATTTACAAATTCCTGTTCCGCCTTCGGTATGTATTGTGGAAAATACTGCTCCTGAAAATCCGGCTTCCAATACATCCTTTTCTTAAAGTAAAATGTTTCTTCACATTCGAAATAGGGGTAAAGCGTATCAAAATTCTTTGGAAAGGAATATCTCTTGATCAGATATTTCCCAAAAATTGTTTTGATGACTTTATTTATTGCAAGTTTCACAAAAGTCCTTTTAAAAGGCCTGAATCTGTAGTACTCAACATATGGGTAGTTGATCTCTTTGATCTCGTTTATTGGAGAATTTGCTGAAACAATAATAATAAGATGTGGTCTTAAGGAGTCATCCAGTAATTTGAAACTGCGGATGATATTAAGGATGTATATTACCAGGCCTGCTGAAAAATTATATCCTCCCTGACAATTAAGTACTATTCTTTTTCTTTCAGCCATTTTGTATAATTTTCCAATCCTTCAGTCAGACTGATTTTGGATTTGAATCCCAGGGATGCTAAACGTGAAATATCAGCCCGCCAGTTAATTGGATCTCCCGCCTTGGTCTGGCCACTGAACGTTACTTTGACCTTATCGTTATAAGCTCTGCAGAATTCATGAGCAGCCTGATTGATCGTTGTTTCTGTACCTGAAGATACATTATAAGTTTCGCCGTTAAAATCACCTTTTTCTATTACCAGTTCAATTGCATGCATCAGATCCCTGATGTTTATGAAATCACGGCTCTCATTTCCGGTTCCGAAGAGTGTGATCTCATCCGACTTTTGAATTTTAAGATAGATGTCCCAGAAAAGTTGCTTGGTCAGTCGCTCTCCATAAACAGCAAATACACGCAGACTAATTGTTTTAATTTTATAAAGGGAATAATATTTTCTGCAGATTATTTCACTCAGGTATTTGTGCCATCCATAAGGTGAAATCGGTTTGATCGGGGCTTGTTCGTTGATGGGTAATGTCGAAGGACTACCATAAACAGCAGCACTTGACATATGAAGGAATTTGCAGTCTGGCTGGTATTTGCTTATGCAAGACAGAATTGAATTCACCGTATGCGTGTTCAATTGAAAGTCGATATCCGGATTTTCAAGAGAGTAGGGAACACTGCCGTTTCCTCCGGCATAGATACATATATCAAAGCGATGGTCTTTAAAAAGATCGTTGTAATCAGGTGAGAACTTATTGACTTTAAAATAATTTTGCGAAGCTTCATCTGAAACATCACAACCAAAGACTTCATTCTCTTTTTTATTAGAGAAATGATCTGTGAGATGAGAACCGATGAATCCTCTTGAACCTATTATCAGAATTCGCATTTTATATCAATGAGTTTTTAAAATTATACCCTGCCCTGTAGGCAGACACAGAATTTCATGTCCTACAGAAGCTGCAAATTTGTCAAATGCATGCTTCTGATGAATATGCATTGGAAATCCATAGTCATCCAGTACAATCATTCCGTTAATTACTACTTTATCCCAGAAATATTCCATGGCAGCAATTTCAGGAATCATATTATTCATATCGATGGAAAGAAAGCAAACCTTCTGAACATCGCACTGGGTAAGGGTTTCAGGGATGCTTCCCTTGATGATCTTTGTATTGAAAGGGGCAAAGGTTTGCTTTACCTCTTCGTATGTATTTCTGTATTTATATCTGCCAATACCTAACTTTTTTTCTGAATCTGTAATATGTTCCTGATTCAGTCCTTCAAAGGTATCCATTAAATAAAATTTCTTTTTAGTTGATTCAAAATCGATGTAATCGATAATTGCCCTGGCATAAGCTCCTGTATTGACACCACATTCTACAAAATCTCCTTCCAGTCTTTTTGCATTGTCAGCTGCCCAGCAGATCACATGTATCCTCCACATCAATGTGAAATTCGGCCATGGATTTGTTAGTTTGGCTTTTTCATAAGCTTTGGCAAATTTTTTATCCTTGATAAAATCTGAATTTGTACTCGTAGCCATACCATCAGTATTGTATGTTGGTTGGCCATATACAGGATTGAATATTGTAGAATCAAATTCAATCTTCCCGTAGTTTCTCAGGAACCATTTGATGCGTACATAACTTCGTCTGATCGATAAAGGTATTATTGACATATCAATGTTCAATTGCTTTAATAAATTTGGCCGGATTGCCGGCCACTACCGTAAATGGCGCCACATCTTTTGTGACAACACTTCCGGCACCTATGATCGCGCCTTCGCCAATTGTGATCCCTTTCAGTATGATCACGCGCGCACCTATCCATGCATCATTTCCAATACGGATAGGTTGACTTGGTATGTTGTCCCAGTTTTTCGTTCCTTCCAACCAGTCTGTTGTATCTTTTCTTCTCAGTAAATAATTTGTTGAATGTGTATCTGTATCCTGAATAACACAATCAAAAGAGATCAGAACGTTGTTACCGATCTCAATTTTTTCAGCACATCCGAGAATCGAATTCTTACCGATGAAAACATGTTTCCCTACAGTGATCCTTGCTGAAGCCTTATATGTTGTAAGTACTCCTTCGATCAGACAGTTTTCTCCAATGGAAATTTCAGAATCAGGATTCGCCTTATAAAGCACACCTTTGATCACAGAGCCGTTTTCAAGCTTTTTGAATTTTGCTTTAACAGGAAAAATACGGTCCACTAATTTTCTGATCATTGATCTCGTCTTTTTATTAACGGAATTATCTTTTATTTAAATGCAACTAATCCCATTTACAGGAAATGATAATGTTCCCGTAATCTTTACCTTCATACTGTGAGAAGGGTGTACCGGTATCTGCGACTCTGATACGGCACTGGCCTTCGTGGATATCAAAAACTTTTCCATCGCTTCTTACGATTGCAAAATGGAATGAATAAATATTTGGGGCAATGAATTCCGATGGAATTATCATTGAACCGGTGATCCTGTTCTCGCGTAGATCAAGCTGGTCAAGCGGTTTGTGGATAGTAAAGATCCTGTTACCATACTTGTCCTGCAATGCTACAGATAGGATCTCATCGGAAATTTTACTGTTGGAAGCCAGAGTGAAGCTGATTCTGATCTCCTGATTAAAACCGAAGACGGAAACTGGTTTATGTCCTGCATCAACGGTTAATACCCGTTCAATGTACATATCTTTATTTGCTGTCAGTTTTGGATCATGGACAAATACATTTTCACTTTCCTGATAGTCGAAAGAAAGATATTTTGATGTTACTATATCTGTGCTGTCACTCACAAGGATTTCTCCTTTGCTCATTAATAATGCCCTTGAGCACAACTGATTTACGAGCCCCATCTGGTGACTTACAAATAAAATTGTACGGCCACTGCGAGTGACTCCTTCCATTTTACCGATACACTTTTTCTGGAAATCGGCATCACCAACTGCAAGTACCTCGTCGATGATCATGATCTCCGGATTTAAAAATGCAGCAACTGCAAAGGCAAGCCTCAATTGCATTCCACTTGAGTAATGTTTTAATTGTGTATCAAGAAATTTTTCTATTCCGGCAAAATCAATGATCTCGTCAAATTGTTGCTGGATCTCGCGTCTTTTCATCCCTAAAATGGAACCATTCAGGTATACATTTTCACGACCTGTCAGTTCCGGATGAAATCCGGTTCCAACTTCCAGTAATGAAGCAATTCTTCCTCTTGAAATAATTTTTCCCTCTGTCGGTGGAGTAATTTTTGAGAGTACTTTCAGTAATGTCGATTTACCGGCTCCATTCTTTCCGATAATACCAATACTTTCTCCGGGATTCACAGAGAAAGATATATTTTTTAATGCCCAGAATTCTTCACTCTCCTTTTTTGTAAAAAAGCTCAATGGATTTACCAGTTTGCTTCTGAGTGATTCATAAGGCAAATGTTCATGGTAGATCCTGAACTTCTTGGAGATATTTTGAACTTCTAATATTGGCTTCATTATGCTAGATCAGCAAAATAATATTCTGTTTTCCGGAAATAAGACAAACCAAGCGAAAATATTATTATTGAGATAAGGAGGCACTGTCCAACCATTTCAAATGATGGTGCAATACCGTTTATCGCTCCACGTAAAATTTCAATCGCTCCTGAAATCGGATTCAGGTTAAGAACTGATCTTATAATTTCATTCTGTATAATTGTGACCGGATAGATCACCGGAGTAAGAAATAACAATATCTGAATCATAAAAGGTATTATGTACCGGAAATCCCTGTACTTCACATTCAATGCTGCAAGCAGACAACCGAATCCGAACGTGGTAAGTAAAGTGATGAATAAGGACAACGGTAGTAAAACCAACGTAGATAATAATGAGAAGGAGGGAAGGTAATAGAACAAGACGATGATAAACATTATCAATGTCATGCAGAAATCGACCAGGGTCCCTAAGATTCCTGAAATGGGAATGATCAGTCTTGGAAAATAGATCTTCTTGATAATATTGGAATTAACGACCATACTATTTCCGGCAGTGGAAATACCTGTTGCAAAAACATTCCACAGGATCAACCCCGAAAATACGAAGACAGGATACGGTAAATTGTAGGATTTTATATCCAGATGTCGTGCGAAGAACACAGTGAAAATGACCATTAAAAGGAATGGCTGAAGAATGGCCCAGAGCGCTCCCAGAACAGTTTGCTTATACTTGATCTTCACATCCCGTAAGGTGAAAAAATAGATCAGCTCGCGAAAATCCCACAACTCTTTAATGTTGAACTGCAAACCTTTAGCAGGTTTGATTTCATATTCCATATTGGCCGCTTTTACGCAAACCTACATTAAATCTGAGTTTTTATCAAGAATTAAAGCAAAATATAAAGAACAGTTATGAACGTGTTTTTACTTGGAATGTGTGACCACCATTTGCCTGTAAAACACTTTGTCCTTGAAGATAATTCGTATCGTATAAATACCTTCCGGCATACTGCTGACATCAAATTTGTAGTCTGAAAAGCCATCCGGTGCCAGATCATTAAATACATCTGACATTAGTCTGCCTGACTGGTCAAAGACTGAAATGGAGATCTTCGACTTATATGGCAGGATTATTCTAATGCTGGCTTCTTCTGAGACCGGATTTGGATATGGATTCAGAATGGAAAGTTCATCTGTTCGGGTATAACATTTCTCATTGTTGGATTCGACATCATCTTGCTGACCATTCGGATCAATTGCTGTGATACAATATGAATCACTGTTTATACCACTCGATAATCGAAACGCTGCTGTGAAATGATAATTCTGGATTCCTGTCGGACCATTTGGTACTGAACGCTCCAGTTTTTCTCTGATGGTATTTCCGTCTGATATTCTGGCTTCCATTAAAACACTGTTTATTTCAAGTGTTCCAAGATTTGAAATCGTTGCCACGACATAAAAATAATTATCATCCTCATATGATGAATCACCTGTAATAGCTATATCCAAAACCGGTTTGATGACGTAGATCTGTTTCTGCATGGTATCTTTGCAGCCATAATTACTGGTTACGATCTGAGTAATGGTAAATAATCCGGTATCAGAATATAAGTAGGGTGGATCCATTTCAGTACTGATAAAGCTATCAACACCAAATGTCCATTCATATGTACTTGCATCAGATGACTGATCAGTGAACTGAACTGCCAGCGGCGGATTTCCGTACTGCGGATCAAAACTGAAATTAGCAACCGGCAATCCATGAATACTGACAACTTTTGAAATGGATTTGTCGCAACCAATATCACTGGTAACTGTCAATGTTACCTGGTAATCGCCGGAATCACTAAAAGTATAGTTAACCGATGGGCCACTCATATTTATATCTGGTGTTTCAATATGCCAGTCGAAGCCGGTGATCGATCCTGCTGTAATTGTTGAAGCACTTGTCAGATCATAAACAGATCCAATACAACCCGGAGGAGTTGAAAATGATGGAACCGGAATTGGACTTACAGTGACTTGTCTTGTTGCTGATCCAACACAACCTCTTGTCGAAGTCACATTAAGAGTAACCTGATAATTGGAAGCGGAAATATAATAATGTGCTGGTTCTTTCAGTTGATTTGTCTGACTGTCGCCGAAATTCCAATGATACAGACTGTCAATAGGTGAGCCCGGATTAAAGAACTCCATCAGGTCTCCTAAACAGGTTGGTGAATAAGTGAAATTAACTGACGGTGTCTGATTCACTCTGATTGTTTTGAATGCTGTATCACTGCAACCGAAATTTGTTACAACGATCAATGAGGAATTGTAGTTAAGCGTTGTATCGTATGAATGTGTTGGACTTGTAAGTGTAGATGTATTATTCGGTGAACTGAAATCACCGAAATTCCAGATGTTTTGTGAAATGCTGCTCAGTGAGTCAGTTGTACTCTGATTTGTAAATACTACATTTTGCCCGGTACAGGCATTGTTCGTTGCAAAGTTCGCTACCGGTTGCGGGTGAATGATTACAGTGTCAAGAGCAATGTCTGTACATCCTTCAACTGATGTCGCAATCAAAGAGACAGGATATGCACCTAAGGTATCAAACGTAAAAAATGTATTTGTAAAGACGGATGAATCACTATCAGAAAAATGCCAGAGATAGGTTGCAATTGAACTACCACTTGCCGGAGTTGACAGATTTGTAAAAGAAGTTGTTGTGCCTATGCAGATATTAGTAAAACTGAATGCTGCAATTGGACTTTCCAGAACAGTGATCGTTTGTTGAGCCGGAGCACTTGGACAACTTGAAGGTGAATAAGCGATCAGGTTGACAGTGTATGTTCCCGGTACCAAATAGGTGTGTTCAGGTGAAGCAATAGAGTCGAGTTCACCATCACCAAAATCCCAACTCCATCCGGAAATTGTATCAGCTGTAACTGATGACAAGTCTGTGAATTGTGCTACGTTTCCCTGGCAAATAGTTGTTGGAAGCGTAAATGATGCTGTCGGAATGTTGCTTATCCTGATGGTTTTTGTGACTGTATCATTACAACCATTACTTGCATCAACTATATATTGAACAACATAGTTTCCAATAACGTTGGGATAAGAATAATTCGGAGAAAAAACCGTATCGGTACCTCCATCACCAAAATCCCATCTGTGACCAGTGATGACAGATCCGTTCGCATTGGTTTGATTTGAAAAATTCACTTGCTGACCGATGCATGTATTGATCTCTTCAAATGCTGCAATCGGACTTGAATTTACGACCAGATTTGTTGAATAGCTTGATGTACAATTTCCATTACTGGTCACGGTCAGTGAAACCAGAAAGTTTCCGCCTGTTGGAAAAGAGTAGACCGGATTCTGTGAAGTACTGGTGTCTCCATTTCCGAAATTCCAGTCCCAATTTGTTATACTACCGCTTGGTATCGTGGATAAGTCTGTAAAGGGAGTAAGTGTATTCGAACATCCACTTGCTGCGGAAAAATTCGCTGTTGGTTGTGGTGCAACGGTGACAAGGCTGATAAAAGTATTTTCGCAGGTTCCGCTACTTGTAGTCAGAGTTACTGTATAAGTACCTGCTGTTATATACTGATGTACCGGGTTCTGTAAAGAACTGGTATCACCATCTCCGAAATCCCAGCTCCATGAAGCGATCGTGCCTCCTGAAAGTGTTGTTGAGTCAACGAAATGCACACTATCACCAAAACAAAGGTTAGTGGTAACAAATGACGATACCGGTGCATTCACTATCTGAATTTGCTGAGTGACAGAAGAAGCGTTACCAAAATTGTCGTAGGCTGTTAATGTTATCGGATATGTCCCTGCTGTATTAAAAGAGACGTTAACAGGTGTGTTTGCAGTCGATAACGAAATGGACGCATTCATCGGACTTGAATATTCGACTACCTGCAGATTAAATGAACTTACGTTCTGAATTATTGCGTATTGTTTGTTTTCTTTCCTGTACATCGCCAGACCTTTTGGATTTGTACCTGTGAAATATTCAGTACCTATCAGTTGTGATGTATTTCCTGAAAGAGAAGGACCGAGGTCGTATTTTCTGATGTCATTGTTCGTGAAATTTGTAGTGATCATTTTCCAGCCAGAACTATCCTGGACCAATGCAAGATCACTTGGATTTCCATCGGAGATGACAGTTGAGAAGACCGGTGATGTATTGAGGGTTGCCCCGAAATCTGCTTTCACAACATTTGTCGAACTGTATCCGCCAAAATAAGCGTAGTATTTTCCACACTCCTTTGCAAAGATTCCATCGAGTACATTCGCAACTCCGGGGATTGCCACAGGTGAATTAGAAACAGGAATATTCAGGATAGAATTTCCAAATTCATAAAGAGTGAAAGTTCCTGTAGTGAAATTGGTTGCCATTGCAAAAATATTTCCCGTTGAATCGGAAATTACTTTTACTCCCCAGGGGGTTGTCAGATTACTTGTTGTCAGATTATGAAGCAAGGTAGGACTGTCAGGAATATTCATCAGACTTGTACCAAAATGAATTCTGCTGAATGAGTAATTCCCGTAATCTACTATCAGACCATACCATTCATTGTTTTCACGGAACAAGGCAATATCAGCAGGCTGATAAAGCAATCCAAAGTCTCCAAGATTTTCTACTGAAGTAAAAGGCTGGTCAATTCCATTTGCAAAAACTGCTCTGAATAACGTTGAACCTCCGCAGTAAAAGCCGACAATTGTGTCGTTCTGTTCCTGAATGGTAATATCTCTTGGATAATCAACTCCACAAGCAGTATCCACGATCTTTACACCTGCATTTCTGAAAAACCCTGGTGTAAAATCCCATTGATAACTTGTTGCATTCACACTTGAATTTGTAAATGTTATCGTAGCCCCTGCACATACTGATGCAGGCATGCTAAAATTTGCCGAAGGGCACTGTCCAAATGATGTACCTGAGATCAGTAAAGTCAAAAAGACCACAATAAAAATTGATGGAATTTTCTTAGTAAATTCGTTATGCATCTAAATAGATTGATTTGAGTTTTTCCGGATCAGATTGTTTTCTCATCCGTTACTCTGCATACGAAAATCCCTACTCTAAAGTTCTGAAATCAGATTTGAGAAAGTTGTTTATGGAAGAGGTTGTATGTGCTTGATATACCGTCACTTAAGCCTATTTTCGGACTCCATCCAAGAGCCTGAATTTTAGATGAATCCATTAATTTTCTTACAGTACCGTCGGCACGTTTAGTATCAAAAACAATTCTGCCTTTAAAGCCAACTATTTCAGAGATCAGAACAGACAGATCTGAAATACTGATATCGCTTCCAAAACCAATATTTAAAAAGCCGGCATCGTCATAATTCTGCATCAAAATCAGGCAGGCACTTGCCAGATCATCAACGTGTAAAAATTCACGCATCGGTTTACCGCTACCCCAAACTACCACTTCATCGGAGCCGTTGATCTTTGCTTCATGAAATTTACGGATCAAAGCCGGAAGTACATGCGACTTTTCCAGATCGTAATTGTCATTTGGGCCGTATAAATTCGTCGGCATTGCTGAAATAAAATTACAACCATACTGTGAACGATAAGCTTCGCAAAGTTTTATACCTGCAATTTTTGCAATTGCATAGGGTTCATTGGTAGATTCAAGAATTCCTGTCAGAAGATATTCTTCTTTCAGAGGCTGTGGAGCAGATTTTGGATAAATACACGAAGAGCCAAGGAATAACAATTTCTTTACATCATTTTGCTTCGCAGCTTCGATAACGTTGAGCTCAATTGCAAGGTTGTCGTATAAAAATTCTGCCCGGTAAATATTGTTCGCATTTATTCCACCAACTTTCGCTGCTGCTAAAAATGCGTATTCCGGTTTTTCACTATAGAAAAATTCATTTACCGCTTGTTGGTTTCGTAAGTCAAGTTCGGCTGAAGTACGTAAGACCAGATTATGGAAACCATTTGTCTCAAGCACTCTGACAATAGCTGAACCAACCATTCCCCTGTGACCGGCGACAAAAATTTTAGAACTTTTATTCATGATAATTTAAAACGTTATGTCCACCGTCTTTTAAATATTTGTCTTTTTTGAAAAGTTCAAGATCACTTTCCATCATTTCCTTTACCAGCATTTTCAGGTCGTATTTCGGTTTCCATCCCAATTGCTTTTCAGCTTTAGAAGGGTCACCCAAAAGAAGATCAACTTCTGTAGGCCTGAAATATTTCTCGTCGATACTCAATACAACTTTGCCTGCAGGTAAATTATAATTCGCATTTGAACAGGAAACTACAGTTGCAATTTCGTTTACCCCTGTACCCTTGAATTCAATTTTGATCCCAACTTCTGCGAATGACATTTCAAGAAATTCACGAACTGTGGTAGTCTTTCCGGTTGCGATCACAAAATCTTCCGGTTTTTCCTGCTGAAGAATGAGGTACATGGCTTCAACATAATCTTTAGCATGTCCCCAGTCACGCTTGGAGTCAATGTTTCCAAGGTAAAGTTGGTCCTGCAATCCAAGAACGATTCTGGCAACTCCCCGTGTTATTTTTCTTGAAACAAAAGTTTCTCCACGCAACGGTGATTCATGATTGAACAGAATTCCATTGGCAGCAAACATTCCATATGCTTCCCTGTAATTCACAGTCATCCAGTAAGCATATAATTTGGCAATAGCATATGGTGAGCGCGGATAAAAAGGCGTAGTTTCCGATTGCGGAACTTGTTGTACAAGACCATACAATTCAGATGTAGAAGCCTGATAGAATTTCGTTTTTTTCGAAAGCCCTAGGATGCGAATTGCTTCAAGAATTCTTAAGGTTCCGATACCATCAGCATTGGCAGTGTATTCAGGAGTTTCAAAACTCACTTTCACATGCGACATAGCACCCAGATTATAGATCTCATCCGGTTGCACTTCCTGAATGATGCGGATCAGATTTGTGCTATCGGTCAGATCACCATAGTGCAATTTGAAATTGATATTTTTCTCATGCGGATCAAGATACAAATGGTCTATACGATCGGTATTAAAGAGCGAACTCCTCCGTTTTATACCATGAACCATGTACCCTTTATTTAGCAGAAATTCTGCTAAATAAGCACCATCTTGTCCTGTTATGCCTGTAATTAATGCAACTTTCATATTGAAGAGTAAGATGCCAAATATAGGGTTTTTTTGACTGATTGGTAAGTACTGGCTGGGGAGAAGCTTGAATTATTTAGGTCAAGGGTCAAAGTTCAAGTGTCATGTAAGGCCTCTGACCTTTGACTTTATAAAAAACAGATATCTCATAAAATTATCCCTATAAAAAACCTATTTTGCTCTGACAAATTGAAACTATATGAAGCTGGTTTTCGCGACAAATAACAATAATAAGTTGAAAGAGGTAAAGCAGTTACTTCCCACATCTATTGAGATATTGAGTTTAAAAGATATTGACAGCGAAGATGAGATTGCTGAGACAGGAAGTACCATTCCTGAAAATGCTTTTATCAAAGCCCGGTATATCTATGAAAAATTCGGAATGAATTGTTTTGCAGACGACACCGGTTTGGAAGTCGATGCTCTGGGTGGAAGACCCGGAGTTTACTCAGCGCGTTTTGCAGGTCCTGCAGGTAAGTCTGAAGATAATATCAAAAAACTGCTGACAGAATTGAAAGGCATTGAAAACCGGCGCGCAAGATTCAGAACAGCAATTTGTCTGATGATCGATGGAGCAGATATTACATTTGAAGGTGTAGTGGAAGGCAGGATCACTGAAAGTGAATCGGGTGATAAAGGCTTTGGCTATGATCCGGTATTTCTCCCGGATGGTTTTGAAAAAACATTTGCAGAAATGACAGATGCTGAAAAAAATGCAATTAGTCATAGGGGAGTTGCAGTGAGGAAACTTGTCGATTATCTTAATAAGGTGGAATCGTCAGTAATATAATTTATAGGCCACAGAAATTACCAAAGTTGATTTTTATTGGAAAGTATTGGATCACAGTTTTACCTTGTAGGTGAATACGAAGCGAACTTGTATCCTTCAACCTGTTAATTCCAACTCCTACTTATCCTTCACCGACCTCGCAGCATAAAAGAAGATCGAAAACATAGTAAGGATATATGCACTGAAAAGTATTGAGTACACATGTGTCCATTGCTTGAGGTATTTTTCCATGATGATCACCAAAAGCAAACTCATTAACGTCACTGCCCAGAAAACCAAAGCAACTTGTCGGTCACTTAATCCAAGATAAGCCAACGCATGTGTGGTGTGATCCTTCCCGCCGACAAAAGGACTTTTTCCTTTCGACATTCTGTTGATCACCACAGTTGTTGTGTCGATGATTGGCATAAGAAATACGATCAAAGGGAGAAACAGATTCCTTGCACTGATCAGATCGCCGGAAGGCGGTTCCGCATTCCATAAGTACCGGATACCCATTGCTGCCAGAAAAACACCGAGAAACTGACTTCCTGTATCACCCATGTACATCTTCGACGGATGCCAGTTGAAGAACAGAAAACCTGCAAGTGATGCCATTACACCAAGCATAATAATGAAGTAAACACTATTGTATTCCTGATGAAACAACATTACAGTTAATGCTGAAAGTATGATACTGATCGACACTGTTGTAGAGATCGCATCCATGTTATCAAGCATGTTCAGGCTGTTCATGATCCCGACCACCCAAACGATCGTTATGATATAGTTGATGATCTCTACATAACTCAATGTTATCTCTGATCCGGTCACTAGCAAAATTATTGCACAGGTGATCTGAGTGAAGAGTTTCAGCAATGGTCTTGTATTATAGGCATCATCAGCCAGTCCCAATAAAAAGCCCAGCATTCCTGCCAGTAGTATTCCTATGAATTGCTTATTGAGAAACACCTGACTGCTATCAAAGAAAATAGGGTAGATGATGATCGATAAGAGAAAGATGATGTAAAAGGAAAATCCGCCTACAGCAGGTTTGGATTGTGAGCCCCACCTGATCACTGTGTCATCCTGATTTCTGATCCCTAATGTCTTGACAAACTTCAGGAAGAGGTTATTGATCAGAAATGAAAAGATCCCTGAGACAATAAAATACAGCAAGTAAACTATGAAGTAATAATCAGGATTTTTGTCAATCATGTTTCTCTTGGGTAGTTTAACTACCTCTTTTAGCCAATGGTTTATAGATTCAGGCAGTAATCCTTATAAGAAGGAAGAACTTTATCCTTCTCCGATACTATAGCATCTTTTACACCCCAGTTAATATTCAGATCAATGTCGTTATAGATAATACCACTTTCAGATGCAGCATGATAGTAATTCGTGACTTTATACAAGAATACAGTGTCATCTTCAAGCACCGAAAATCCGTGCGCAAACCCGGGAGGGATCCATAGCATCAGATTATTCTTATCGTTCAACTCAATATCATAGTGCCTTCCGAAAGTAGAAGAGCCTTTACGGAGATCCAGCGCTATATCGATCACACTTCCTTTGATCACCCGAACCAGTTTCCCTTGTTCATAGGGAGGGCGCTGAAAATGTAATCCGCGGATCACATTTTTTTTACTGACCGATTGGTTATCCTGAACAAAGTCAAAATTTAATCCGGCTTCCTTCAGACTTTTTTCATTGAACGATTCAAAAAAAGTTCCGCGCGAATCAGTAAAAACCCTTGGCTCAATCAATAATACTCCGGCAATTGGTGTTTCTTTAATTTTCATCACTGAAATTTAACTTGTGAAGAAATTATTTTTAAACTTTTGCCAGCGTGACAATGGCTTCTTCTTAGAATCTTCATCATAGTATCCGTAGCCATATCCATAACCGTAACCGTATCCATAGCCATATCCATAACCATAACCGTATCCATATTTGAAACGGGCTGTATCCACACCATTCAGGATCACCGATAATTTTGTGATCTTATTTTCTTCGATCATTTTATTCAGGTTCTGAAGGAAGACACGTTTAGAATATAATGTCCTGACGATATACAATGGATAATCGGCTTTCTTTATTACTTCAACACCATCAGTTACAATACCAACCGGCGGTGTATCGATGATCACAATATCATACTGTGCTTTGAGTTGCTCTATCAATTCCGACATCCGCTTGCTGAGGATTAACTCCGATGGATTCGGCGGAATTGGTCCCGCAGTAATGAAATCAAGATTTTTCAAGCTGCTTTTATTGATGCAATTCTCAGGAGCATCTTTTCCGATCAGGATGGTACTCATCCCTTTGTTATTTTCAACGTTGAAACCAAGATGGATCTTTGGTTTCCGCATGTCTAAGTCAATGATCAGGACCTTTTTTTCTGAGAAGGCAATTACTCCGGCCAGGTTGATGGCCACAAAGGTTTTTCCTTCTCCGGAAATTGTTGATGTAATAGCTATGACTTTCGGACCTGGATCGCTGTTGATGAATTGTAAATTCGTCCGGACAGAACGGAAGGATTCTGAAATGGCGGACTTAGGATTTTTATCAACGAGTAATTGCGATACAGGGATCAAGCTTTTGTACTTTGGAATGATACCAAGCATCGCTGCATCAGTATATTGGTTGATCTCTTCAAGCGATGTAATTTCATTGTAGAAAAGATAACGAAGGAAGATCAGCAGGAAGCTGAATACAAATCCAGCTACCAGACTTCCTGCAAGTATCAGTTTTCTGTTTGGAGTAATTGGTCCGTAAGGAGTTGTACCTTGCTGGAGAACGATGTTGTCAGTAACAATACCGGCACGACTGATTGAAAATTCGATCTTCTTTTCAAGTAAAAGCTGATAGAATTTCTGATTGACCTGATACAACCTGTCCAGACGCGCCAACTCTGCTTCTTTACTTGGTAGTCCCGCAAAATCACCTTCAAACTCCCTGATTCTTTCATCGACACTCTTGATCTTTTCAGTAAGAGATTTCCTTGAATTGATGATCGAATTTGAAAGCATTTCCCTCTGACGAACAATGTCTTTTTCAAGAGCGATCATTGCAGCATTGGCTTGTGTTGCCTGAAATTGCAAATTGGCTTTCCGGTCTTCCATTTCCTGAACCTTCGATACCATTTGTTTGATCAGATCGTCGGTCACAGTTCCGGCAAGAAGTGGAACCAGCTGGTCGACTTCCTTATTCAGTTTTATTTCTTTTTCAAGTCTGTTCAGTACTGCAATGTTCAAGGAGAATTCTGTCCGCTGGTCGATCAGGGTATTGATATGCGTCAATACATCTTCTGCATTTTGTGTCGGTTGTGTGATCTTGTTGGATCGCTTGAATACTTCAAGTTTCTTCTCCGATTCCTTTAATTCCGTTTCAATGGAGGACAGGGTTTCATTGATAAATTCAATCGACTTATTGGCACCTGCTGATTTGTTCTCTTTTACATAAAGATCATATTCGGACGCCATGGTGTTTACAAAGTCACTTGCCTTCTGTGGATTTCTGTCTTTGAAAGAAATTTTAACCGTCTGGGCAAACTGATTTGTCAATACAATTGCCATGTTATTATAATAACGGTCGATCAGGCTTTCCGGATTATTTATGAAAAAGTAAAAGGGATCCTGCTTGATCTTTTTCTGCTGCCCAATAATAAATTCATAATCAATTATCCTTAATTTGAATTTTACTCCCGGTGAATTATACCATTGTTCAGTATTATAGATCCCTGAAACGAGATTGTTGTTAAATGAATAATGTAACTGAAATCGTGTTTCAGAAAGAAAGTTTACAAATACCTGAACTCCGTAAAAAGTGGAATCAGAAAGAAGAAAACTGATCTCAAAAGGGGTCTGACGGTAAAGTTCGTAATCCAATACATTTCCCTGGGCATAATAACTGATGTCTAAAGGCATTTGATTCAGAACACGTCCAACCATTAACTTTGATCTCAGCAGCTCTATGCTACCCGCGAGATTATTGCTCCCCATTCCCATGGCATCATAGAATTGTGGATTCTGGATATTCAGGACAGCATTTGCATTATTTACTGTTCCGATCTTGATGACTGATTCGGACTGATAAACAGGATGAGTATATCGTAAATAGAGCAGGGAACCTACCAGTGAGAAAAATAAGACTGTCAGCAATACATAAAAATACTTCTTTACGATTATTGCAAAGAGTTTCAGGTCGAACTCTTCGTTTATATGAGAGATTTTTTTCTTTGCCATTCTATCGATTAATATATGAAACGATCAATAGAACTGAAGAGAGAATTCCTATGATAGGAAGAACATCTGTTGAAATCCTTTTGGTAAATCTTGAACCGGCATCGACATAGATGATGTCATTCGATAAGACTCTCAGTTCTGAGGTTTTTAATCCTTCTATTGTTGAAATATCCGCTTTGTAAACCATAGGATTTTTCGGATCGCCACGTAAGATCTTTATACTATATGATTTGCTTAATTCCCCGATTCCGCCGGCTTGTGCCAGTGCTTCATAGAGTGATGTATTGTCATTGTTTAACTGAACAATAGTTCCTCTGCCCAGATCGTTTAGAAAAACAATTGCATTCCGATTAGTAACTTTTATGATAATAAAAGGATCGTTGTAATATTTAGAATAAAGTTCTTCAAGAAGTTTTTCAGCTTCCCGGATACTTTTTCCGACCACTGCAATCCTTCCAATAATGGGCAACTTTACCGTGCTGTCGTTATCTACACTGAATGTAACATCAACCATAGCTGAATTTCCCTCGCTACTATAGGCAGTTGAGGCAGTGATATCCACAAGTTTAAAACCATCATTACTGTAGATCTTCAGGGCCAGCTTATCGCCGGGTTGAATGAGGTACACCAATGGTGAAGAAGATACCGTTGTGTCTTTTGCAAATTCGTACCCTTTTGGTGTTTTGAACATCCTGTTTGGATTAAATCCCTGACAGGATGTCAACAAAATTAGAATGAAGAGAAGTCTATACATTTTTTTGCTTAGCCAACAAAAATAGAATATTAAGTTGAATTGAAAACCCTTTTTTACTGCCACTTTCGTTTAGTTAGTAACTGCTTATATAACATTGAAACTTCCTTGATCATTCTGGTAAAATGGAATTTTTCACGCACAAATTCCCATCCATTATTTCCTAAACGGTTCCTGAGTTCATCGTCTTCGATCAATCGCAATAATTGCTCAGCATATTCTTTATAGTCGTTGCTGTCAACCAGTAAAGCAGTGTCATTCTTGATCACAACATTTTCTATTCCGCCCACATTGGTCGAGATCACCGGTTTGTCGCCGGCTTGTGCTTCGATCAGACTGACCGGTGTTCCTTCATTATGTGAACTGATGGCCACAATATCAAGTCCTGAAATTGCAACATCTACATCTTTGATCCAGCTGCAGAATGTCAGGTCGGCCTTCACCGGTTTTGATCTGAAATAAGTATAGTTCATTCCAAGTGATTCTGCTTCCCTGAAAAGTAGTTCACGGCTTTCGCCATCGCCAATAATGAAGAAACGTACTTTTCTGGTTGTCTGCTTCAGAACAGAAGATGCACTTGCCATAAACAATGGATGGTTTTTCACCGGAACTAATCTTCCAATGATTCCGACAGCTATTTCATCATCTTCGAGCAAATACTTTTTCCTGAAAGAACTCCTTTTTTCAGGGATGTCTTCCTGAAACTTACGCAGGTCAAATCCAAGAGGGATGGTATGGACTTTGGCAGCCGGACAAACCTTGTATTTAAGTGTAAGTTCTTTTTTCTGTCGCTCACTGATGGCAATGATTGCCGAACTTTTCCTGGCCAGGTATCTTTCAATCATCAGAAATATTCTTGATTTCAATGAAGAAAAATAGCTGTGAAAAACATGCCCGTGAAAAGTATGCAGGATCACCGGAACTTTTTCATGAAATGCAGCTAATCTGCCTAAGGCACCTGCTTTTGCTGCATGAGTATGAACAATGTCGGGTTTGAATTCCCGGATCATTCTTCTTAATTCTTTGTATGAGCGAAAGTCTTTCAAAGGACGGATGGAGCGATGCATTTCCGGCAGATTCACAAAGTTCAAACCCATATTCTTAACAATATAGTCCGAACTTTCTTCAGAATCGTCCTTTGTTCCGGCAACCAGTAAAACTTCAAATTCAGGGGTAAGGTATTTTGTTAATGTGGCCACATGGAAAGCGGGACCACCTAAATTCAACCTGTTTATAATAATGAGGACTTTGGGCACAGTTCAGTTTTGTGGCACAAATATAGTTTTTGCTTTAAATTCACAACTTCCTTTTTGTAAACTATTGGTTTTTGATGGATAATGTTGCAATTGCGTAGGTAGAAAGTGATTGTGATGAAGAAGAATTAAAGATTTTGAAGAATTTTATCACTTTTTGAGATGGACATTGAAGTTTTCATATCTTCGCGCCCTCATAAATAAAATAACTATGAACAAAAAAGTTTTTGCTCTCGCAGCTTGTTTCAGTATCGCAACCTTGTTCTCATGTCAGGGTCAGAAAGGTAAATCAGCAGCTAACCTTAAAAACAATGCAGATTCGGTTGCTTATGCCATTGGTATTTCTATCGGTTCTAACATGAAAAAAGATGGTTTGGATTCCCTGAATCTGGATGTTCTTAAAATAGCAATCCAAAGTGCTATTAAAGGTGACAGCCTTATGCTAACTCAAATGGAAGCACAAAGTGTTATCCAGGCATACCTTGGCGATAAAGCCAAAGCGAAAGGTGAAGCCAATGTTGCTAAAGGAAAAGCTTTCCTTGCTGAAAACAAGAAAAAGCCAGGTGTAGTGGAACTTCCTGATGGACTTCAATATCAGGTGATCACTGAAGGAACAGGTCCGATGCCTACTGCAACTGATACAGTTTCAGTTCATTATCATGGAACGCTAATCGATGGTACCGTTTTCGATTCATCTATTGAAAGAGGTCAACCTGCTGAATTTCCTGTAGGAGCCGTTATCAAAGGTTGGACAGAAGCTTTACAACTAATGAAAGTTGGTTCTAAATACAAATTGTTTATTCCTTCAGACCTGGCTTATGGCGATCGCGCTGCCGGTCCAAAGATCGAAGCGAATTCAACACTTATCTTTGACGTAGAACTTCTTTCTATCAAAGGCAAATAATATTCTTCAATTTCTATTGAAAGCGGTATCGGAAATTTTCGGTACCGCTTTTTTGTTGAGCTAATTCTTTCTACTTTGCTCTGGTATATTTTTTACATTCAATGAATTAAAGCGATTTATGAATTTTATTAAAGATGTCAGCATTCAGAATTTCCTACACGTTAAATAATTAAATAAACACACTTACCTATGAAAAAAAACTACTTCGTTTACTTTCTCTTTATTTTTATGTGCTCAGCTTCATTTGCACAGACTCCTGTATCATTACGACCTGATATCACTATCAGCCACGTTCTTGACGTCAATCTTCAGGTTACTCATATGGACCTCGATCCGCTTTCTCAAAGTATTTTTTATGCCACAGCTGGTGGGAACATCTACAAGGTAATGCAACCATTTGGTAGTGCGGCTTATGATACCTTGGTTGCTGACTCCAATTTGCATGGAGTTACATATGTTCAGGGATTTTGTATCCGTGACAGTTCAATGTTCGTAAGCGGAAATTTAACTTCGAACACTCCTTTGACCAGAGGAATAGTTTCCCGGGGAAAATTACAGCCCGATGGAAGCTGGCTATGGAATGTTGTAGCAATTTCTGACCCTTATGAAACTGCTGATTATTTCGATCATCTCTTTAGTGGTACGATCGTTAATTCAACCGGCGATTCCATTTATGTAAACAGCGGTTCACGTGGTGATCATGGCGAAGAACAAACTCGTTATGGTTTGTATAGCGGAATAAGAAATAAACCTATCACTTCTGTGATTCTGAAAATTCCTGTTGATGGTGACAGTTTAATTTTACCAGATGATTCAATGGCTCTTGATACACTCGGACTAATTTTATGCAAAGGAATAAGAAACACTTATGACTTTGCTTACAATGGTGACGGTGATCTTTTCGGTGCAGAAAATTCCGGTGACAGAGATATGGATGATGAATTGAACTGGATCCGCAGCGGACATCATTATGGATTTCCATGGATAATGGGTGATGCATACAATCCGCAACAGTTTGCCGGATTTGATTCATCGGCAGATGTAATGATCAATCATACAAGTACAAGCTATGTACAAGGTTTCTTTACCAATGATCCGCAGTTCCCGCAATTACCTCCGGGATTACAATTGACAAAACCATGTATCAACTACGGGCCGGATGCTGATCGCTTCAGGGATTCAACCAATGGAATGATCATGGATGCAAGTGATCTTGCAATCGGTATGTATAGTTTCACTGCTCATCGTTCACCCTTAGGACTTGTATTCGATAAGGACAGTATTCTTGATACAGAATTCCGGGGACATGGCTTTATAACATGTTATACCCGCGGAGATTCTACCCTTGCCGGTGTTTCCAGTTTAATGTCTCCCTTCGGAGATCCGGGTGAAGATATACTCCATCTTGAGATGACCAAGAATGGTATCGGTGACAATTACACATTCACATCAACACGAATTGCAATGGGCTTCAATCATCCGGTCGATATGGTTCTCGACAGCAATATGCTTTACCTGATCGAAGTAGGTTATAGTGGAACACCGAAACTGTATTCAATTCAGATTCCGGGATACAATACCAGAGTAGGAGAGAACGATGAATTTTTAGCTGGTGTTTATCCAAATCCTGCGAGTGATAAAATAATGGTCAGCTATAAAATTTCAAATCAGGAAAAAAGTTCTTTTGCATTGTATTCATTAGAAGGAAAAGAAATTTTGTCAAAGCAAATTTCAAATAATGCACCCGAAGGTAAATTTGAACTTGACGTTTCATTTTTTTCTTCCGGATTATATTTCGGAAAGTTTTTGAACGGTAACAATTCAAAGTCAATACGGATTAACGTGATTCGATAATTTTTTCGAAAGGTTTCTTTCGATACTATTAAGGGAATTAAAATGTTTTTTCCAAAGAACATTTTAATTCCCTTTTTATTTATTGCCGACAAAGAAAAGATCTGCAGTTTGATGGCTTTAGCCACATGTACTCCATTATTTATAGCATCAAGTTAAATGAAAAAATGTGGCTAAAGCCACTGTAATGCTTTGCCCTTCTTAATCCGTCAGCTAAAGCTGACGGCAATAAAGGCTTGCTGAATTTTGTCTACATAAATTAAAACTTCCTTGATGTATCTGGCCATACATCTACTACCGACCCGAAGGGGTCACATTTTTGTAGAAAAAAATGAAATAAAGCCGACCCGACCCTAGAGGGGTTGCACATGATCTGCCAAAACCATGATTAAATGCAATAATCCGATACAATATCAACATCAAAATTCTAGGATTTTTCAATGAATCTTAGTTTTAATAAGAAAATCTTAAAATTTATTTATTTGAAAATGAACGTATTAACACATTTTGTTCAGTTTATTTAGTACTATGTATTGCATAATACCTTTCTATGACCGTATCTTTGTATCACCAATCAGAAGGTAATACATAGTTCTAAATAATCACACCATAAAATCTCACCCAATGAAAACAAAATTATTTTTCGCAGCTCTCCTGCTTACTATAACAGGATATGCTTTTGCAAGTAGCGATTCTTCGGAACTCACTACTGACTTGAGAAACTTCAACAATTTTTCAGGCCTTATTGTAAACACACCGGCTAATGTGATCTTATCTCAGGGCGAAACAAATTCAATCCGTATCGAAGGGGAGAAGAACATGGTGAAAGACATTTCAACAAAAATTGAAAATGGTTCACTGATCATTAACGGACATAACAATCATGCTGTAACAATTCATGTCACTGTTCAGGACATCAATCTGGTAGAAGTCAACGGTGACGCCAAAGTTTATGCAAACGGACTTATTAATTCCGATATCCTGCTTCTGAAAGTAAATGGCAGCGGAAGTATACGAATGGATGTTCGGACTCTTACAGTTGGAATGATCGTCAAAGGTAAAGGCAAGATCATTGTTTCAGGAAGCACAGGTGACTGTTTTTCACGGGTGATCGGTCAAGGCAGCATCTACGCTGACAATCTGGATGCTAACAGAAGCGAACGAATAGCAAATTTACCCGCATCTGACAAAGGCACGGCCATCGTTCAATAAGAACTATTAATCAGCAAGCGTAAATAATTTAGTGGAAACTATTATGGTTCGCAATCGAATCTCAAATTAAGAAGATCCACTTACCACTTAATAATAACTAAAAAGAAAAGCAATGGGCAGTAACCTTGAAAATTCACAAGCTCAGATGCGTAAAGGAGTACTGGAGTTTTGTATTTTGTCGATCCTGGAGAAGGAAGAAATTTATCCTTCAGATATCATCGCCAAAATGAAAGTCTCAAAGTTGATCGTTGTCGAGGGTACTCTGTATCCATTATTGACCCGATTGAAAAACGGCGGACTACTTCAGTACAGATGGATAGAGAGCAAATCCGGACCGCCACGCAAATATTATTCATTAACCCCCTTGGGGACAAAATTTTTAGAAGAACTTCGTTCAACCTGGAAAGAACTCGTTGAAGCTGTTAACCTGACTACACAAAAACCTGATCATCATGAATAAGACTGTAACAGTAAATATCGGTGGAATAGTTTTCCATATCGATGAAAACGCTTACGAGAGATTCAAAGCGTACCTGGAATCGATCCGACTGCATTTTACAACAGCAGAAGGCAGAGACGAAATTATGCAGGACATAGAGTCCCGCATCGCTGAAATGTTTCAGGAGAAAGTAAAGGACAGCAAACAGGTGATCACCCTGGAAGATGTGGAGGAAGTGACTCTGCTTATGGGACGACCTGAACAATTCAACGACTCTGAAAACTCTTCTGAAGAAAAACAAGAGCCGGTCTTTGAAGGAAAGATCCAGAAAAGACTTTTCAGAAATCCTGACGAGAAAGTTGTCGGTGGGGTCTGCTCCGGAATAGCAGCTTACTTTGACATCGATCCTGTCTGGATCCGGTTGATCTTTGCAGGTGCACTTGTCTTCTTTGGTTCAGGTTTCTTGTTGTACATCATTCTGTGGATCATTATTCCCCAGGCCGATTCTTCAGTTGAAAAATTAAAAATGCGTGGCGAACCTGTAAATGTTTCAAGTATTGAGAAGAATGTGCAGGAAGCCAGAGAGCCCAAAAGAGACAATTTTGTCAGCCGGTTCTTTGATGGATTAGGTACGCTTTTCAAATACCTGTTTCTGTTCCTGGGTAAACTGATAGCGGTATTCTTTTTATTCATCGGACTTGTAATCGGATTAGCATTGTTCTTTTCTATTCTGGCTCTCTTCAGATTTCCGGGAACACAAATTCCGGAATTCTTCAGACATGTCTTCCCTGATGGATTTCAATTCGGACTTGCATTCATCTGTGCCATTGTATTAGTTGCGATTCCATTTCTTATGCTGGCATATGCCGGAGCAAGAATGTTATTCAACATCAGGAAATCTTCAAGGGTCGTTAATTTCACAGCACTTGGGATCTGGCTGGTCGCTTTAATAACATGTATGGTAATGGGTATCCGGATAGGCCGCGAGTTTGCTGATAGTTCAAGTGTCCGTCAAATGATCCCTGTGAGTCAACCGGTTTCACGAACAATGCGTCTTGAAATGGAAAATAAGGACGACTCACATTCCGGTGAGAAAAAATATTATGACCGCTGGGGAAATGACGAATGGAATGCGGATTTCTTTCTTAAGATGCAGGATGGCCAGTTGCAGTCAGGTGATATTCATCTGGATGTAGTAAAAAGTCCAACCGATTCTTTCCAGCTTGTTCAGATCATGTATGCTCATGGTTCATCCAACAAAGAAGCTTCTGAAAGGGCTACACATATTTCTTATTCATTGTCACAATTCGATTCTGTCATGAAATTCAACAGACGATTCATTATCGACAAAGATGAAAAGTATCGTGGACAGAAAGTTCAGCTACTATTGAAGGTCCCTGTCGGAGCTTCTGTCTATTTGGATCGCTCACTTGATGATTTCATTTATGATATCGACAATATCCAGAATATCTACGATAGTGATATGCTGGGAAAGAACTGGCTGATGACAGAAAAAGGGTTGACTTGCGTTGATTGTGATGGAACAGAAGATACAATTGGAGGAGAGGATTACGATTTCAACGATGGCGATAATCATGTTAAAATTGATCAACATGGAGTGCATATCAGCAGTGGCGACGGAGAAGATGAGTCTATTATCAAAGTCGATAGTACCGGAGTAGAGATCAAATCAAATGGCAAAACCAAAAAGATCAAAAACGATGGTGGCGTGAACATAAAAATAAATTAACAGGTAGTACAATAAGTTAGGTAAGACGCTCTGCTTCGGTGGGGCGTTTTTTTTTGTTCAAGGTTCAAGGTTCAAAGTTCAAAGTTGGCTCCGTAGCAAACTACGAAGCCAACTTTGAACCTTGAACTTTGAACTTTGAACCTTGAACCTAGAAATTTTCCCCAAAACAAGCAGGATAATATAATGACTATATCCCAATCCAAACTATTTATCAACAAAATCATACTTTTTGAGGATAATATGTTAATAAATTTTGCCTGAAAAGCACCACGTATCAAAAGATTTAGCACATTTGTATATCAGAACGATGATTGTAGGACAATCATGAAAAACAGACATAAACAAACAAATATAACTATGGCAGCAGAGACAAAAGAATCAGCAAAAGAAACCGCTAGAGAAAACGGTAAGGAAAAATTAAAGGCCCTTCAATTGACAATTGATAAGCTTGAAAAGGCTTATGGTAAAGGTACGATCATGAAAATGGGTGATGAACCTGTTGAACAAGTAGAATCAATTTCTACAGGGTCTATCACTTTAGATATGGCACTGGGAATTGGTGGCTTTCCAAAAGGTCGTGTGATCGAGATCTATGGTCCGGAATCTTCAGGTAAAACAACATTGGCAATTCATGCTATTGCAAACGTTCAGAAGAATGGTGGGATAGCAGCATTCATCGATGCAGAACATGCCTTCGATAGATTCTATGCACAGAAGTTAGGAGTTGACATTGAGAACCTATTGATCTCTCAACCGGATAACGGTGAGCAGGCATTGGAGATCGCTGAGAACCTGATCCGTTCAGGTGCAATTGATATTATTGTAATTGACTCCGTTGCAGCTTTGACTCCGAAAGCGGAGATCGAAGGGGAAATGGGCGAAAGCAAAATGGGTCTTCAGGCTCGTTTGATGTCACAAGCCTTGAGAAAACTTACCGCTTCAATTAACCGTACCGGTTGTTGTTGCATCTTCATCAACCAGCTTCGTGAGAAGATCGGTGTGATGTTCGGTAACCCGGAAACAACTACAGGCGGAAATGCATTGAAGTTCTATGCTTCTGTACGTGTAGATATCCGTCGTATCGGTCAGATCAAAGACGGAGAAAACGTAGTCGGTAACCGTACAAAAGTAAAAGTTGTAAAAAATAAAGTTGCGCCTCCTTTCCGTCTGGCTGAATTCGACATCATGTATGGTGAAGGAATTTCAAAAGTAGGAGAGATCGTGGATCTTGGTGTCGATAAAGGCATCATTAAAAAATCAGGTTCATGGTTCAGTTATGGTGACACGAAACTTGGACAAGGCCGTGATTCGGTTAAACAACTGTTACACGATAATCCGGAACTATCTGATGAGATCGAAGGAAAGATCCGTGTACTGATGACAGAAGCTGCAGCACAATAAGTGATAGGGAGACAGTAAGTAGTAAGTTGGAATACAACCTCCGCCTATACTGTCTGGATTCTGTCAGTTGTACAATCAGCCGAAATTCATTCATAAATAAATTGTATTTTTCAGCCACAAAACTCCTGTTTTGTGGCTTTTTTTATTTCAGAGCTGCAAAACCGAATATACATTGCCTAAATGAAAATATCCTTCAGAAAACTATTGCTTGTATTTGGAATAATTGTTTTAACGCTTCCTTCCTGTACAAATGATAAAACTTTAAAAGAAAATGAAACCGGTAAAAAGACTGGTGACGATTTCACAAAGCTGAATGATGACATTGCTGCAAATCCCAATCGTGCGGATCTGTTATTTCAACGGGCAAAGGTCTTTATCCAAAGAGATGTAATGAATCAGGCTTATGAAGACCTGAATCGGGCAACTGCAATTGACAGTACCAATACAGAATACCTGATGCTACTTGCAGATGTTGCATTTAAAACTTTCCAGATCAAAAAAGCATCCGATACATTTGAGAAGGTTGTTAAACTTGATCCGAAAAATAAGGATGCATACCTGAAATTATCTGAATTGTATTTCTATGTAAAGGGTTACCAGAAGAGTTTACTGTATTCAAATGAAGCCCTGAAGCTGGATAAAAATTTAGTCCGTGCATATTACCTCCGAGGATTTGCCTACAAAGAAATGGGAGATACAGCTAAGGCCGTTTCATCATTCAATACAGTTGTAGACCTGCGTCCTGACTATGACGCCTTCATTCAACTGGGAAATATTTATGCTGCCAGAAATAATCCGCTGGCTGTCCAGTATTATAACAATGCATTAAAGGTTGAACCCAACAACACCGAAGCTTTATATAACCGCGGATTATTTTTTCAAAATACCGGCGAGATAGGGAAGGCTATGGCTGATTATAATACCATCATCAAGATCGATCCGCATTATGCAGATGCCTATTTCAATATGGGATACATCAATTCTGTTTTATCATCCAATTGGAATGAAGCGATCCGCTTCTATACAGAAGCCATCAAAGCCGATGATCAATATGCGGAGGCTTATTTTAACCGTGGTGTTTGTTTTGAAAAAACTGGAAACAAGGAAGCTGCAAAAAAGGATTTCATTTCGACTCTGGATATTTCTCCGGGCTATAAACCGGCTGCGGAAAAATTGAAGAAGTAAAAACTGGTTAACATAATATTTCGCAGAAATGGAAATTTATTAACTTGTTTCAGGTAATAGGTAATAGGTTGCCATTGCAATTTTGTTTCTTGTTTCATTAACCTGTTACCTGTATCCAGAAATATGCAACAAAAAAAAAGAGAACCCGAAGGTTCTCTTTAAACATTGATTCACTAAAAACTATGGCGTAGTTTTTTATTTTACAGAATCAATCACTGCTTTGAAAGCATCAGGATGATTCATAGCAAGATCAGCAAGTGTCTTACGATTAAGTCCCAGATTCTTTGCATGTATTTTTCCCATCAACTCAGAATAGCTCATGTCATATAGACGAGCACCTGCATTGATACGCTGGATCCATAATGAACGGAAATTACGTTTCTTTTGACGACGATCACGGTAGGCGTAACCTAGACCTTTTTCGACTGTATTCTTAGCAACTGTAAGAACATTTCCTCTCGCACCCCAGTAACCTTTGGCGAGTTTGAACATTTTTTTTCTGCGGGCGCGTGACGCGACGGCATTGACTGAACGAGGCATTGTTTTTTGTTTTTGGCTTAAGCGTCTGCTTTACGCAGAACTTTTTTGCTTTTCACCTGGTTAATAAATTGTTTTTGTAATTAAAAGATCAGATTACAAGCATTCTCTCTACTCTGAAAGTATCTCCAGGAGATACCAAAGCTGCTTTCGTAAGATTACGTTTACGCTTTGTTTCCTTCTTTGTCAAGATGTGACTTTTGTAAGCCTGCTTTCTTTTAATTTTTCCTGTACCGGTTAATTTAAACCGTTTCTTCGCACCGGAGTGCGTTTTCATTTTTGGCATCGCCTTAACTATTTAACTTATTTGATTAATTCAATTTCACTTTTCACTTTACGTTACTTACTCTTTTTACGAGGAATAGGAGCCAGGTGAATAAACATCCTGTTTCCTTCCAGTTTCGGAAGTAATTCTACTTTACCATACTCTTCAAGTGCCTGAGCGAATTTCAGTAGTATGATCTCGCCTTTCTCTTTGTAAGCTATCGTACGACCTCTGAAATGTACATAGGCCTTAACTTTATTTCCATCCTCCAGAAAGTTCATTGCATGCTTTACTTTGAAGTTGAAATCATGTTCGTCGGTGTTTGGACCAAAACGAACTTCCTTTACAACTTGCTTGCCTTGCTTTGACTTTAACTCTTTCTCTTTTTTCTTTTTATCGTATAAGAACTTTTGATATTCTATGATTCTACATACAGGAGGATCGGCAGTTGGAACGATTTCTACTAAATCCAGTTCCTGTTCTTTCGCCATTCGTAATGCTTCTTCTGTTGGATAAATATCGCTGACGATATTATCCCCAACAAGACGCACTTGCGGAACGCGAATTCTTTCATTGATCCTGTGCTCATCTTCTTTCTTAACTGGTCCGCGTCCTCTCTGATAGGGTGGACGACTTGATGTTGACTTGTTAAAAAGTGGTGGCCTGCTGTTGGATTGATTTGGTGCTGCTATTGGAAACCTCCTTGCTAAATGTTATTTATTGTTTGTTGATGTTTAAGCTATTATTGATCTCGTCCTGAACCATTTTCGCAAACTCTTCGAGTGTGAAACTTCCCACATCTCCGGAGCCGTGCCGACGGACAGAAACCTTATTCTCATTGAACTCTTTTTCTCCGATAATGAGCATGAAAGGAATCTTTTTCATCTCAGCATCGCGGATCTTCTTGCCAATCTTCTCATCTCTGGAGTCAACAAGTCCGCGAATATCGGAATTTATTAGCAATTGTAAAACTTTTTTAGCGTAGTCGTTGTATTTTTCGCTTATACTAAGGATACTTACTTGTTTGGGAGCTAACCAGATAGGGAAATTACCGGCATAATGCTCGATCAGGAATCCAATGAACCTTTCATGGGTTCCTAGTGGAGCTCTATGAATGCAAATCGGCGTTTCCAGCTTATTTTGGCTGTTTTTATAGGTCAACCCGAAACGTGCCGGAACTGCAAAGTCAACCTGGTTGGTCGCCAGGGTAAACTCACGACCTATCGCACTCCAAACCTGAACGTCGATTTTTGGTCCGTAAAATGCACCTTCATCCGGAACTTCAATATATGGAATCTTGGAATCGATCAGAACTTTCCGGACCATATCCTCAGTCTCCAGCCACAATTCCGGCTGATCGACATATTTTTTACCTAATTTTTTAGGCTCATGAGTAGAGAACCGCATGACGTATTTGTCGATGTTGAAGATCTTGAAATACTTCAGGTACATTTCATTCACTGCCTTGAACTCTTCTGCGAATTGTTCTTTTGTACAGTAAATGTGAGCATCATTCATTTGCAGACAACGTACCCGCATCAAGCCAAATAATTCTCCGGACTGCTCATAGCGATAACATGTACCATATTCTGCCAGACGAATCGGAAGATCCTTGTAACTTGGATTCAGTTCTTTGTAGATCTTATGATGGTGCGGACAATTCATTGCCTTGAGATAGTATTTCTCTCCTTCAAGGATCATTGGCGGATACATACTGTCTTCGTAATATGGCAAGTGACCACTTGTCAGATACATCGACTCCCGGGCAATATGCGGAGTCCGGACACGATCATAACCTGCTGCCTGTTCAGTAGACTTTGCAAGTTTTTCAAGTTGTTCAATGATCACACCGCCATTCGGTAACCACAATGGTAGACCTGGTCCAACATCATCATCGAAAGTAAAGATCTCCAGTTCTTTTCCAATGCGCCGGTGGTCACGTTTCTTCGCTTCCTCGAGCATGATCAGATATTCATCCAACTGACTTTTCTTTGGAAAAGTAATTCCATAGATACGGGTCAGCTGTTTGTTCTTTTCATCTCCACGCCAGTAAGCACCGGCAATATTCATCAGCTTTACCGCTTTGATAAATCCTGTGTCAGGAATATGAGGGCCACGGCACAGGTCTGTAAAATTTCCTTGCTTGTAGAAGGTAATCGTACCATCTTCAAGATCATTTAATAGGTCGAGTTTGTATTCGTCACCCTTCGATGTGAAATAGTCAATTGCATCTTTCTTGGAAACAGACTGACGTTCATACTTTGAACCTTTTCTGGCAAGTTCTACCATCTTGTCTTCGATCTTTTTAAAATCATCAGACGAGATCAGATTTCCGCCAAGATCAACATCATAATAGAAGCCATTATCAACCGGAGGACCAATACCGAATTTCACTCCGGGATATAGTTCTTCCAGCGCCTCAGCCATTAAATGGGCGGAGGAGTGCCACATGGTATTCTTACCGTCTTTATCATCCCAGGTCAGCAATTGCAAAGTGGAATCTTCCGTTATCGGACGCGATGCATCCCAGGTTTCACCATTTACTTTTGCAGCCAGTACATTACGGGCCAGTCCTTCACTGATGCTTTTAGCGATCTCGTATGAACTTGTTCCTTTCGGGTATTCCCTGACATTCTTATCAGGAAAAGTAATTTTAATCATAATCAGATAGGTAATTTGGAGTGCGAAGATATACAAATAGGGTCAATGGTCAGAGGTCAAAGGTCACTAAAGTTAACTTTGACACCTGACATTTTTCCTATTTCAGAATACTTTCAATGTCCGGTAAAAAATAGTTTTCGCTTTTCATGATCTTTCCGTCTTCACGATAGATCGGTTTGCCATTTTCATCCAGTTTACTCATGTTACTCAGGTGAATTTCATCGAAAACTTCTTCAATTTTATGTTGAAGCCCATGTGCAATGATCGTCCCGAAGAGGATATACATTTTATCACCTAAAGCATCTGCAATGAGAGTAAGATTCCCTTCTTTGCATGCTTCCAGATATTCATCATTTTCTTCCTGCATCAGGCGATGGCGGAGGTCGACGATCCTGTCGCTGACAGCAGCATTTGGCGTTTCATGAAATTCCAATCCGAATGTTTCGTGGAACTCTTTTACTTTATTTATTTTTTCTATCAGGCTCATCGAATTATATTTTTATTAATTTTTTCACTTTTCACTTTTCACTTTTCACTTTACACTTTACACTTTTCACTTTACACTTTTCAAGTCTGTATTATCCCCACGTTATATTGTTTGGTAATAGGAGCGTGG
>JBMQEM010000097.1:0-68455 GCA_049363815.1 Bacteroidota bacterium | reverse complement strand
CAAAGGTCAAAGGTCAAAGGTCAAAGGTCAAAGGTCAAAGGTCAAAGGTCAAAGGTCAAAGGCTTCGTAGGTTAGTGCACCTTGTTCCGATCAATACCGAAAGAGAAACAGGAAATTTAAGAATGACCTCTAGCCCCATCAGGCGCCCCTTCGTAGCTATAAATTAATAATAGACACATGCCCCATCAGGCACCTATTCGTAGCTATAAATTAGTAATAGACCCATGCCCCATAGGAGCGACCTGTTTGTAGCCATGAATTAGGAACAGACCAAAAGCCCCATAGGGGCGACCTGTTTGTAGCTATAAATATAAGGATAGACCCAAGCCCGTAGGGGCGACCTGTTTGTAGAAGGTTAGGATTAAAGTTACGATTAGCCCTATCGGGGCGACCTGTGATATGCAGTACCGATGAATTAAAAAAATCAATTAAATGAAATTTATCCGTGATGTATTCTTCCATACAAACAGGTCGCCCCGATGGGGCTCCCTTATTTCAATTCAAATAAATATTTTTTAAACGAGTATTGAATGGATTAATGAATTACCGGAATCAACTTTTATCAAAAGGACACCGCACCTTGAAAGCAAAAAAAATTACGACGCCAACAAATAGATCACTGCCATCCTGATCGCCACCCCATTCTCCACTTGTTCAAGAATGATTGACTGTGATGAATCTGCAACTTCGCTGGTGATCTCGACGCCACGATTGATCGGGCCGGGATGCATAACAATGATTTCTTTTTTCAGTGAATCAAGTATCTCCTTGGTGAGGCCGTACTGCATAACGTATTCTCGGATGGTTGGGAAATAACGGATATCCTGACGCTCTAATTGGATGCGGAGCATGTTGGCTACGTCGCACCATTCAAGCGCCTTGCGCAGGTCGGTCTCTACTTTAACTCCCAGGGATGAAATGTATTTAGGGATCAACGTTGCCGGTCCGCAGACCATTACCTCCGCTCCCAGTTTCTGAAGACAAAAGATATTTGACAGTGCTACACGTGAATGTAAAATATCACCGATGATCGCTACCTTCTTACCTCCGAGATCCCCGACTTTTTCTCTGATGGAAAATGCATCGAGCAAAGCTTGTGTCGGATGTTCATGAGCACCATCGCCTGCATTTACGATCTTGGACTTTACATGCTTTGAAAGAAACAACGCTGCTCCGGCGTTCGGATGTCGCATGACAACCATATCCGTTTTCATAGCGAGAATGTTGTTCACTGTATCGATCAGCGTTTCGCCTTTACTTACAGACGATGATGATGCAGAGAAATTGATAATGTCAGCAGATAATCTTTTCTCTGCAAGTTCGAATGATAGACGGGTACGTGTTGAGTTTTCAAAAAACAGATTGGCAATAGTAAGATCTCTGAGGGAAGGAACTTTTTTGATAGGCCGGTTAAGGACTTCCTTGAAGTTGTCAGCTGTAGAAAAGATCAGATCAATGTCTGCACGGGACAATCCTTTTATTCCAATTAAATGTGGCGTGCTGAGCAGTGACATATTCCTTTCGTTTTATTTTTTCAGACAATCATTTATATTAACCAGACAGAATCTTCGCCGTCAATTTCTTTCCACTGAACTTTCACTTTTTCCGTAGCAATTGTATCGACTTGTATTCCGGTATAATCGGGAGCAATGGGAAGGTGGCGGCTGTATCTTCTGTCTATTAATGTGAGCAGTTCCACTTTTTTCGGGCGACCAAGATCGAGCAATGCATCCATTCCTGCACGGATCGTGCGGCCGGTAAATAGAACATCATCGATCAGAATCACTTTCTTATTTTCCACTTCGAAATCGATCTTTGTTTCGGCTGGAGCGGCTATTTCCCTTTTGCGGAAATCGTCGCGATAAAAGGTAATATCAAGCTGACCCAGACAGATATTCCGGATATTCAGGATAGAAGAAAGGTGATGATGGATCCGGGAAGCGACAAAAACACCTCTTGGCTGTAGTCCAATAAGTGCAGAATCACCGAAATCGTCATGATTTTCGATCAATTGATAACATAATCGCTTGATCGTAATCTCAAAATCAGTACTGTTTAAAAGCAGTCGTTTTTGCATTCCGGGAACCAAAAGTAAGTTAAATGTTGGAATCTGGCAAGGAGTCGATTGTTTGCGGGCAGCAACACTTTTGAAAATAGGTAAAGGGTCAAAGGTCACCGGGATTGACCTTTGACCCTTGACCTTCTACTTGACCTTTAACTTCCTTAAAACTAAATGAGATTAAACTGCTTCAAATGATGCAGCTCATGTTTATACAAAAGGTCACACCAATCACTGAAATTCAGCGGACCGAAAAATGGGTTCATGAGAGTAACGGTGGGATCTTTTGAAAAATAATTTTGAAAATCTTTGATCTCCATTTCATATTCTTCAATGGCAGAGGCTATATCTTTATTTTTCACAGGCTCAGGCTCTTCACCCAGTAAAACATTTTTTGTGTTTGGTTTAAATTCTTTTTCGCTCCTTACAAAATGCTGCATAGCTTCTACTCTCTCCGGCGGAGTAAGTAATTCAAATGATAATTTTCCATTGGCATTGCGTACTGCATAACTCATGTGTTCGACCATTTGTTGGAGGTTCATTTTGCCCCAAGCCGGCTTAATTGAAGGATCTGCTTTTCTGACTAAATCAGGAAATGCATTTTTCAGAAAATCCAGTTTTTGTTGTTGCGTCATATTTTTATAATAAAGGAGAATTAAATTTTAGCAATTCAAGTAAGATCAATAATTTTTTATCAGAGTCTTATCAGTCAAAAGTACCTTCATCTCTGTACTTCCAACTGTGGTAATAAGTCCCATGGCACACTTTCTGCAAAATAAGAAACAAATAGATCAATAATGAAAACTTTAAAGCTAAAAATTACTTTAATCGCACTTTTCGCGTTTATTATGTCACATGCACAGAATCCGGCAACAACCAATTCTGAAAATAAAGTGCAACAGACTACAGAATTTCAAAATAATAACAAGTCTGAAAAATTAAAGAAGAAAGAAGCACGCAGACAAAGAGCACTTGAAAGAAAACTGCTACGCGAAAAAAAACATCTAAGAACCGAAACTACACCACGAAAGGAAAAAGTAAAACCTAGTCGTGAATTGCGGCGGACGGAAAGAGCGGCTAAGAAACAGGTGATTTATTAATTAACTAATTACTACTTACCGATTACAAAAAGTGAAAAGTAAAAGAAGTACACTTACAAACAAATAAAAAAGCCGCCCAAAATGGACGGCTTTTTAAATTATTTCGATTCGGATTACGAATCTCGAACGTTCAGAAAAAATTACTCAGCGCTGTCGCCTTTTTTCTTTTCTGCAGCTTCCATTTCATTTTTAAGGTTGCTAAGAACGCTTAGATCTCCAAGAGTAGTTTTCTCCTGATTATCTTTTACTTTCTTAACTGCTTTAACTCCTTCTTCACGGTCAGCAGCTTTTGCTGATCCTTCTGCAACACGTGTCTGTTGAGAAACTTCTTCGTGAATACGAGAGTGAGAAACAACGATCTTACGTTGATCTTTGCTGAATTCAATTACTTTGAAGTCAGCTTTCTCATCGGCTTTAAGCATTTTGCCATCTTCTTTCACCATATGTTTGCTTGGAGCGAATGCTTCAACACCATAAGATAAAGCAACAGATGCACCTTTTTCTCCCATCTTAAGAACGGTTCCTTCATGAACTGAATCAACTGTAAAGATCGATTCAAATACATCCCAAGGATTTTCTTCAAGTTGTTTGTGACCTAAACTCAAACGACGATTTTCAGGATCCACTTCAAGAACGACAACATCCATCTTCTCTCCTACTTTCGTAAATTCAGATGGGTGCTTGATCTTCTTGCTCCATGATAAATCAGAGATATGCACAAGACCATCGATTCCTTCTTCCAACTCAACGAATACTCCAAAGTTCTGGAAGTTTTTCACTGTAGCTGTATGTTTAGAACCAACTGGGTATTTAGTAGCAACATCGATCCAAGGATCTGCTTTCAATTGTTTTAGTCCAAGAGACATTTTACGCTCTTCACGATCAAGTGTCAATACAACAGCTTCGATCTCGTCACCAACTTTTAAGAATTCATGTGGTGAACGTAAGTGTTGTGACCATGACATTTCAGAAACGTGGATAAGTCCTTCTACGCCCGGAGCGATCTCAACGAAAGCACCGTAGTCAGCGATAACAACAACTTTACCTTTTACTTTATCACCAACATTAAGGTCAGTGCTAAGCTGCGTCCAAGGATGCGGAGTAAGTTGTTTTAAACCAAGAGCGATACGCTTTTTCTCATCATCAAAGTCAAGGATAACGACATTGATCTTCTGATCAAGTTTAAGAACTTCTTCAGGATGAGTGATACGACCCCAAGAGATATCAGTAATGTGAAGTAAACCATCAACACCACCAAGATCCATGAACACACCGTACGATGTGATATTTTTAACAGTACCTTCAAGAACCTGACCTTTCTCAAGTTTCTTCATGATCTCTGCTTTTTGTTGTTCTAATTCTTCTTCGATAAGAACCTTGTGAGAGACAACAACGTTTTTGAATTCATTGTTGATCTTAACAACTTTGAACTCCATTGTTTTTCCTACAAACTGATCGTAGTCACGAATAGGTTTAACATCGATCTGTGAACCAGGTAAGAATGCTTCGATTCCGAATACATCTACGATAAGTCCACCTTTTGTACGACATTTAACAAATCCCTGAATGATCTCATCACCTTCCAAAGCTGCATTGACGCGATCCCATGATTTAAGAGCACGAGCTTTTTTGTGTGAAAGGATCAACTGACCATTTTTGTCTTCCTGTGTTTCTACATAAACTTCCACTTTATCCCCGACTTTAATGTCTGGCATATGGCGGAATTCAGTTAATGCCACTAATCCGTCGGATTTGTAGCCAATGTTGATCAGAACATCTTTTGATGAAATAGATACAACTTTACCATCAACGATGTCGTGTTCTACAACGGCACTAAGAGTTTGGTCGTACTGTTGTTCCATTTTAGTACGCTCTTCCGCTGAATATTCCCCAGCACCTTTATTGCTAGTGGAATCCCAGTTAAATGGCTCCGGATTATAGGCCGGGGCAGGATTAGTGATTTCTTCTGTAATCATTTAAATTTTAATGTTATAAGGGTTTGATTTCGGTTCTTTTTTATAGGGACGCAAATGTATCAAAAAGATTCAAACGAAAAAAGCCCGTAAGAGAATCTTTTTAACGGCATTAGCTTGAAATTATGAATTTATTTGGGATGAATTCTGGAATTCTAGAGTTATAATTGAAAAACCTTTAAAATCGATTAAAAAGAGAATTTTTAATCCTTTCAATATTTGAGTTTTCTTCTTAAAGTTCAGGAGCAACCAGTTCAATCTTTTCTGCCACTTTCTCCATCAACCACATCGGTGTTGACGTCGCTCCGCAGATGCCGACTTTATTTATGCCTTTTAGCCAGTTAAAGTCCAGTTCTTCATCTGAAGAAATAAAATAGGTATTTGGATTTTCAGATTTACAGACTTCAAACAAGGCTTTTCCATTGGAGCTTTTCTTTCCGCTGACAAAAAGAATTACATCATGTTCATGTGAAAATTTACGCAACTGCGGTTCACGGTTGGAAACCTGACGACAAATGGTATCATTAGAAACCATGTATTCTTCTGAAATTTCTTTCTGTACAGCCTTTTCAGATAACTCCTCAATAAGTTTTTTCATTTTTGAAAAACCGGCACTACTCTTCGTTGTCTGAGAGAAAAGCGTGACGGGTTTAGAAAAATCGATCAGGTGGATATCATCTTCTGATCTGACAATGATAGCATTTCCATTGGTTTGACCGACGAGACCATTCACTTCAGCGTGTCCGATCTCTCCATAGATAACGATCTGCCCGTCATTTTCCAGCACATCATCATAGCTTACTCTTACCCGGTGTTGTAGTTTGAGAACAACAGGACAAGAGGCATCTATCAATTCGATGTTATTTTGAAGAGCTGTCTGGTAAGTTTCAGGTGGTTCACCATGGGCACGGATCAGGACTTTGCAATCATGAAGACTCTTAAGGTCATCATGATTGATCACTTTCAGACCTTTTTTCCCAAGTCTTTCCACCTCCATATTGTTGTGAACAATATCGCCCAAACAATACAAAGAACCTGATTTTGCTAACTCTTCCTCAGCTTTTTGAATTGCATAAACAACTCCAAAACAAAAACCGGAAAAGGTGTCGATGGTGACTTTCATTATTACTGCAAAAGTATGAAAAAAAGTGAAAAACGAAAAGTGATGACACAATCAAAGGTCCTCGCCCCTTTTCACTTTTCACTTTTCACTTTTCACTTAATTTCACTTATTACATATCTCATTAACCAGTTTCATAGCAAAATCAAACTGTTCCTGCTCTGAAAGATCAGAGTTGTCGAGAATAATAGCATCATCGGCTCTTCTCAAAGGGCTTTCAGCTCGGTGAGTATCTGTGTGATCGCGGTCTTCGATGTTTTTTAACACTTCATCCATCGTGACCATAAAACCTTTTTGGTTTAATTCATCGAAGCGACGTTTTGCACGGACTTCTTTTTTTGCAGTCATAAAAATTTTCAATTCAGCATCAGGAAAAACTTTTGTACCAATATCCCGTCCATCCATTACGATTGCCTTTTGCTTGCCATAACCTTGTTGTAAGGCCACCATCCGGTGCCGGATCGCAGGAATAGCGCTGACAGGACTCACCCAATCAGAGACTTTCAGGTCACGGATCTTCTTTTCTACATTGATCTCATTAAGGTAAACTTCTGAAAGTCCATTTTCAGGGTTGATATGAAAAGTAACATGAATGTGATCAAGCATTGCTTCCAGTTGAGCATCACTCATGCTTTGCAGGTCTTCCAGACTTAATCCATGCTGCTGCACGAACAAAGTCACTGCCCTGTACATTGCTCCAGAATCAATATAACGATACCCCATCTTTTTAGCTATTGCTTTAGCCATGGTGCTTTTTCCACATGAAGAATAACCATCAATTGCGATAATAATTTTCCCCGCAATCGGTCCTGGCGAAAGGTTCATAGTTTTAGATGGATGGAGAATTGTTGCCACTTGGCAAAGAAAGAAAAAATTAGCGACTTTTTGGGATTCTAATCGTTTTTTTTAGCAAAAAGAGGATAACAATGGTGAGTTATATTTTACAATTACAGAAACATGCAGAATTAAATTCCTTTATGAGTATTTTCACAGATCACTTTCAAGAAATCTGCAAATTGACTTTTAACTTTTGAATTATTTCACAAATTCCGCGAGGTTCGTTGTGATCGAAAAATGATCCGCTCCACCTGCAAGATGATAACTGGCCCTTCCATAACTGATAATGAATTTGCTGATCTTCATGCTTACACCAAAAGAAAATCCTGTAAGTCCGGGCCGGCTGGAAACCTGCAACTCTTTTCTTCTTTGAAAATTATAACCGCCATTGATATGGAAATTTTTCGTGATCAGAATTTCCGCTCCGAAAATAAAATGACGTGAAAGTTTATTCCAGAAGTCAATGGTTTTAACCTGTGCTTCACCGGTCACCGGATCCACATCACCCAGATCAAGAGGGTCTTCATAAGATAGATCAAATTTTTCAAGATGCCTGTAGGTAAGACTGAATCGAAGTGGTGTATGAGCAAGACGTTTAGAAATTCCTATCAAAGCTTCTGCTGGTAATGGTTCATTGGCTCCATCGACATAATTCTTCAGTTGACTTCCAATGTTTCTGAATTGAATCGTAGCCGTAATTTTTCTGGTCGTATCACAGAATGTCGCAGAGAGATCTGCAGCAATTCCAAATGAATTAGTAATGTAGTAATCGGAATATAGAAACTTCAAGGCAGCACCGTAGCTGAAAAATTTATTGAGTTCCCGGCCATAACCAAATGTCAATGCATAATCAGACGCTTTAAAAGTTCCAGTGATGTTACCAAACTCATCTGTTTCCATGAACTGTCCATACCCGGCGTAATTCATCGATGCCAGAAACGTTCCCAGTTTATCAAAGTGTTTTGCAAAAGCGACATTGCCAAATTTTATTCCGTCAGCATACGACACTCCGCTAAAGGTAAGAGCTTTGTTCATCTCAGAATTCAACAAAGAGGCAGCCTGCATTCCTACGTTGATATCATCATCTTTTACTGTAATATAAGTACCTCCAAGAGAAGCTACCCTTGCAGAGGAAGGAATGTTCAGGTATTGATAAACATAATTACCGCCAATAGCCCCACCGGACTGGGAAAAACTGAAATGATTTACAGCCAGAATGAAAGCTGCGGTTAGTAGTTTTCTAAATTTCATATAGATGCAAAGAAAGGAATATTTGTGGGAACGAAGAAATTGGGATTTTATTTTGATGGGAGATTATTGTTTAACTGGTTTTATGCGATTGTCGGGTTTAAAGTGTTGTAATAGTTAATGATACTACACAACACCTAATACACTTTAAACACCCTGAATCCAATAAACAATTAGAACAAATTTCCTTACCTTCGCAAGTTCAAAAATCGATTCAGAAAAAATGTCGGAAGAAACAGAGTTGCTGGAAATTTACGGGGCGAGGGTACATAATTTAAAAAACATTGATCTTACTTTTCCACGAAATCAACTGGTCGTAATTACCGGTTTGAGCGGTAGTGGAAAATCTTCACTAGCCTTTGATACGATCTATGCAGAAGGACAACGTCGATACCTTGAAAGTTTCTCAGCATACGCCCGACAGTTTTTAGGTAATATGGAAAGGCCGGAAGTTGACAAGATCAATGGCCTCTCCCCTGTCATTTCGATTGAACAGAAGACAACCAATCTGAATCCGCGGTCCACTGTAGGAACCATTACAGAGATCTATGATTTCATGAGATTGCTTTTTGCCAGAGCATCTGAAGCCTATTCTTACACGACCGGTGAAAAGATGATCAAGCTAAGCGACGAACAGATCATTGAGCTTATCATACAGAAATTCAATGGCAAGAAGGTCATGTTGCTTGCACCTTTGGTTAAAGCAAGAAAAGGTCATTACCGGGAATTGTTTGAGCAATTATCACAACAAGGATATTTACGGGTTCGCAATGATGGAAACCTGGTTGAATTGAAAAAAGGATTACAATTAGACAGATATAAGACCCATGACATTGAATTACTGATCGACAGACTTGAGATCGGGCCGGGAATACAACAACGCCTGAATGAATCACTCACCCTTGCAATGAAATTAGGCAAGGGATCGATCATGATCATTGAGAATGGAAAGGAAAAAGAAAATTATTACAGTCGACACCTGATGTGTCCTACATCCGGAATATCGTATGATGAACCCCAGCCAAATACCTTTTCATTCAATTCACCATATGGTGCATGCAAAAGGTGCAACGGACTTGGAACAATTACAGAAGTTGACATTAAAAGTATAATTCCTGATTTCAAAAAATCCATCAAGGCCGGAGGAATCATTCCACTTGGGCCGCAGAAGGACAACTGGATCTTCAAACAACTCATGGCATTGGGAAGAAAGTATCAGTTCAACTTGTCTACACCACTTGATGAAATTCCAGAAGAGTCACTCAATATTATTCTTTATGGTTCAGATGATGTTTTAAATGTCGCTTCTGACCAGTCGGGAAGTGCTTATCATCAGCCTTCGACTTACGAAGGAATTGTCAACTTCATCGTCAATCAGGAAAATGAATCGGCTTCTCCTTCCATGAAAAGATGGATCCAGGGTTTCATGCAACATGTGACCTGTCCGGAATGCAATGGAGACCGGCTGAAAAAAGAAGCTCTTTATTTCAAGATCAACAATAAGAATATTTCTGAGCTTGCAAATACGGATATACAGATCCTGGGCGACTGGTTTTCAAAGCTGGAAGACAAACTTTCTGCAAAGCAAAAAAAGATCGGGACAGAAGTGATCAAGGAGATCCGCAAACGGATAAAGTTTTTACTTGATGTCGGACTGGATTATCTTACACTCAACAGAAGTTCAAAAACTTTAAGCGGTGGTGAAACACAGCGGATCCGTTTAGCTACACAGATCGGATCACAACTGGTCGGTGTGTTATATATTCTTGATGAACCGAGCATAGGTTTGCATCAAAGAGATAATGTCCGTTTGATAAAATCATTACAGGAATTACGGGATGCAGGCAATACAGTGATCGTTGTTGAGCATGATAAAGAAACCATACTTGCTGCAGATTATGTGATCGATCTGGGTCCGGGTGCAGGAGTACATGGAGGAAATATAGTGGCACAGGGAACTCCGGAAGAGATCATGAAGCAGCCCGGTCTGACGACTGATTACCTGAGTGAACGTAAATTTATTTTTGCTCCATTAAAATACAGAGATGGAAATGGCAAATATATTGAGCTTAAAGATGCCACCGGTCACAACCTGAAAAATGTAAGTATAAAAATTCATCTTGGAAAATTAATTTGTGTTACAGGAGTTTCAGGAAGCGGTAAATCATCATTGATCAATGAAACGCTTTACCCGATCCTGAATCAGCATTTTTACAATTCAGTTCAGAAGCCTCTTCCATACAAATCAATAAAAGGATTACAACACGTCGACAAAGTGATTGAGATCGACCAGTCACCAATTGGAAGAACTCCGCGATCAAATCCTGCAACCTATACCGGTGTATTTACAGACATCAGAAATTTGTTTGCGCAATTACCTGAAGCAGCGATCCGCGGATATCAACCGGGACGATTCTCTTTCAATGTAAAAGGCGGACGATGTGAAACCTGTCAGGGTGGTGGAATGAGAGTAATAGAAATGAATTTTCTTCCGGATGTCTATGTAGAATGCGAGACCTGTCGGGGCAAAAGATATAATCGTGAAACGCTCGAAATAAGGTACAGGGGAAAATCAATCAGTGATATTCTTGATATGAGTATAGAAGAAGCTGTAAACTTTTTCAACAACATGCCGCATATCTTACAGAAAATAAAAACTCTTGCAGAAGTTGGTTTAGGCTATGTGACACTTGGACAACAAAGCACGACACTAAGTGGTGGTGAAGCACAACGGGTGAAACTGGCATCAGAACTATCCAAACGGGATACGGGAAATACTTTTTACATACTCGATGAGCCTACAACCGGCTTGCATTTTGAGGACGTGAGAATTTTACTTGATGTTCTGAACCGTCTGGTGGATAAAGGAAATACAGTTATGGTCATTGAACATAATATGGATATGATCAAAGCATCCGATTACATTTTCGACCTTGGCCCTGAAGGCGGTATGCGTGGAGGCACAATTGTCTGCGAAGGGACACCAAGGCAGATCATTAATAATAAGGACAGTATTACGGCAGAATTCCTTAAAACCGAGCTTTCAATTACTCAAAAAACAGGCAACCTTAGAAAGAAGGCTGCGTTAAACTAAGGCTTCAATGTTGGGGCATTGTCTGCAGACTGCGCCCCAACTTCGCGAACCTTCACCTTTTACCCTTGACCAATTTACAGATTATAAATTGGTCAAGGGTAAAAGGTCAAAGGTGATAGCCGATTAAAATATATAAAAACACCTCAATGAATTACGATGAATTAAAGATCCGACGTGCGTTTTCGGATAAAGACTGGCAGGAAATTAAAGCTCACGATACATGGCAGATCTTCAAGATCATGTCTGAATTTGTAGATGGTTTTGAAAAACTAAGTAAGATCGGACCCTGTGTTTCGATATTCGGTTCAGCAAGAACAAGTCCTGATCACCACTTCTATCACCTTGCAGAAGAGATCGCTTATAAACTGACCAAAGAAGGTTATGGAATTATAACCGGCGGCGGTCCGGGCATTATGGAAGCTGCAAACAAAGGAGCAAAAACGGCTGGTGGTAAATCAGTCGGTTTGAATATTGAGTTGCCTTTTGAGCAAAGCTCTAATCCATATATAGACCCTGATAAGCTGATCACCTTCGATTACTTTTTTGTGCGAAAACTAATGTTCATTAAGTATGCACAGGGCTTTGTCGTATTACCGGGAGGATTTGGAACAATGGACGAATTATTTGAAGCCTTAACGTTAATTCAGACTAAAAAAATCGGAAAGTTTCCAATCGTTTTGGCCGGAAAAGAATATTGGGCCGGACTTTTTGACTGGATCAAGACCGTTTTAGTGGCGGAAAAAATGATCAATCCTGCAGACCTCGACCTCGTCTTCCTAGCGGATGACGCGGACCACGCGGTGAAACACATCAACGACTTTTACAGCAGATACCTGTTGAAACCCAACTTCTGATAAGCGAGTGGTTATCAACATTTGACATTGGATAACTGAATCATTTTCATTCGGAGAAGTTTCAATTGTTAAACTAATTTGAGGCCTGAATAATATTCAAGCCCAATGATTAAAATCGTACTCCTGTTTGCCTCGGCATTATCGATCTTTATTGCTTCGATCTTTGTCACTCCTGATTCAAAGATCTTTGTAGAACAGACATTTCCTTCAGAGGTAAAGCCCGGAACTGAATTCACTGTAACACTTACTGTTCATAAAGGAAATCAATCCGGCTTTGCAAGGTTGCAACAATTTCTCCCGAAAGGATTTTCAGCAGAAGCAGTTGAAACCAGAAAAGCACAATTTATCAATGATGAAGAGAGTGCTAAATTTATCTGGATCTCCCTCCCTGCAGATGAAGTCTTTACAGTTTCCTATAAGGTAAAAGTTGATGCCAACATTGACGGCAAACAAGTAGTTAACGGGCTTTTCTATTATATCCAGGACGAAAAAACTCAGAAACTTGCCTTAGACCCTATTGAAATTATGGTAAGTAATTCTGCAAGTGCGGTTCAGGACAGACCGGATGTAGAACGAAAACTGATCAGTGTCAATCCGGATAAAGGTGAATACAGAGTTGAGTTAACGATTCATCCAAATCAGGAAACAAGCGGAGCGCAGTTTATTGATGATATTCCTATAAACTTTAATGCATCTGCAATAGAAACACATGGTTCTACTTTCACTTTTGAAGGACAGAAAGCAGTGTTTTCATGGACAACCTTTCCTGTTGAATCATCGTTTACAATTTCATACCTGGTTCATTCATCATCATCGAAAACTGCTCCTGAGATCAATGGTATGTTGGTGTATGGAACCAATGAAAACAAGACAGAATCTGAGAGAAGTGCAGAAGTTATAGCAGATGAAGCCACACCCGATTCGATCATAGATGCATTGATCAGCAGTGAAAACGAAAGGCAAATGATGGCAGCTAAGGTTCTTGAAGAAAACAACACTTCCGGAAATGCTACTGCAGATAGATCAATGGATCTGAATTTACCTGCACCACAGTCCGGTGTTTATTATAAAGTACAGATCTGTGCTACACGAAAAAGTCCTTCCAGAAACGGAAAGTTTTTCGAGAAAAAATATAAGGTGACAGACAATGTCGAACTGACCAATCATGAAGGCTGGAAGAAATATATTATCGGAAGTTTTTCTTCTTACGAAGAGGCAAAAGCATTTGGTACAAAAACAAGGGAACTGGTAAAAGATGCTTTCATAGTTGCTTATGATAACGGCGAAAGAATTCCTGTTAGTCAGGCTCAGTCAAATAAGAAAATCAATCAATAGAATCAGTGAATACTAATAACCACACAATGCGTATCCTTCTCTCCTGCTCTTTAGCATTCATCTTACTTTTTGCAACAAATTCTTCCGCACAGGATGCGGCAAAGAAGAGCAGTTTCAAATTGCCTGCAATCAGTATTGCTCAGGGTGTGATGAATTTCAATGGTGACATTGGTTACAACAGACTGAACCAACCATTTACTGCTCATTCCGGTCTGGAATTCAGTATTCAGAATCATACAGAAGGAAGATTATCATTTGGATTATTCTTCTTATCAGGAAGAATGACAGGTGAAGAAAATACAGTTGATAAACATGCAAACTTTAAAGCCTCTGTCTTTTCACAAAGTTTACGTGTGCGTTATGAATTGATCAGCAAAAAAAGAAGTGACCAGGTTCTGATCCCTTACGTTACTGCAGGTGTTGAATATCTTTCATTCCGTTCAAAGACAGATCTATTTGATGCAAATGGTAATTTCTACTATTACTGGTCGGATGGTTCTGTCAGAAACGCTCCGGAATCTTCAAATAATTCCAACTCACCTGTTACACGGAGAGACTATGATTATGAAACAAGTCTGCGGGATGCCAACATTGACGGATTCGGAAAATACAAAGAGTCAGCCATCGGATTTCCGATAGGCGCCGGTGTCCGTTTTAAAATGGGCAATAAATGTTCATTGGATTTCAGTTCGATTCTTCACACTACCAATACAGATTATATTGACGGCATGACTCCTGAAGGGATTGAAGGCCGCCAAGGCAACGATAAAAAAGACAAGTTTTTCTTTACTTCTGTAGCTTTCCGGATCGACTTCGGTGCAGAAAGAGACAGAAAAAACAGCCGCTACAATTATGTACCGGATGTGAGAGGTGTAAACTTTGAAGAACTGACCAGCGATGATGCTGATGGTGATGGAATTTCTGATGTGAACGACGATTCTTCTGCAACTCCGGCTTCTAACCAGGTGGATGGAAGCGGTAAACCACTCGACAAAGATGACGATGGAATTCCTGATTACCGTGACATGGAATTGAACAGTGCCGCTTATGCAGTTGTGAACGAACAAGGTGTTACAATTACAGAAGAAATGATCGAAGAGGCATTCAGAAAAGATTCTCTTGCAGCATTACCTGCTGTGATCGAATACCTGCGTGCCTTTGATAAACTTGCAGAGCGTAAACCTGATGTAGAACAGAAATGGTCGAATGACAGAGCAGCTGCCAATCCGGAAGAACATACTGTAATTCCTGCTATCTACAGACGACTGGATCTTGATCTGAACGGCTACATTACTCCAAAAGAGATCTCAGCCGCCATTGATGAATACATGTCTCAAAAATCACCATACAGTGTTCAGCAGTTTTTTGATCTGATCGATTTCTTTTTTGTTCAGAAGTAAACAGTAAATCGTCTATCGTTTTAAACGATGTAAAGTTGGGGTGTAGTCTGCAGACTACACCCCAACTTTATTTTCAGACTACACCTCAAACATTATTTTCAGGCTACACCTCAAACTTTATTTTCAGACTACACCCCATCATTAATTTCGCAAAAGAAATACAACACACACGAAAGACGAAAGACGAATAACGAAAATCAAATAAAAAGTAAGAAACCATGTCTTTTTTTCAATTTATACGAGAAAAACGTAATATTTAAAAGGTTTTGTGATTAACGTAAAACAGCCATTCAAGTAAAATAATATGCTTACAAAACTTGAGCATAAACACATTTACAAATGGCAGATAGAAAATTTCAGATACTTGTTGTCGAGGACGACGAGTTGGATCGGTTGATCATTAAGAAGGCATTGAAAAGTGCAAGCATTAATCACGATTTATATTTTGCAGAGGACCATGAAAGTGGGAAAGCTGCTACAAAGGATCAGGAGTACGACTGTATATTTCTTGATTATAACTTACCGGGTGGAACAGGTATTGATCTTTTGAAAGAGATCCGCAGTTCCGGAAATCAGTCTCCGATCATTATTGTTACCAGTCAAGGTGATGAGAAAATTGCTGTTGAAGCAATGAAGACCGGAGCGAATGATTACATCCCGAAAGATCTTTTAACAGGTGAAGGTATTGCACAAAGTGTGCGGTACATGGTTAACCTGAAAGAACAGGCGACACGTCAGCGCGAGCTTGAATTACAACTAAGCACAACTCAAAATCAGTTGAAAGCAGTGGTTGCCAATTCCCCTATCATCCTATTTGCATTGAACAAAAACAGTGAGTTCACACTATTTGAAGGAAAGGGACTGGAAGAATTAAAGATTGATAAAGAAAAATTCATCAATCAGCCTCTGGCAAATTTCTCTAAAGAAATACCTATTCAACAGGAGTATTTTCATCAGGCACTTGAAGGAAAGGAAGTGAAGATCGTTGCTGAATGGGGGAAAAAATATTTCGAGATCTTTTATACATCAATACGCGACAATGATAATGCCATTATAGGTGTGATCGGAATTGCAGCTGATGTAACTGCACATAAGCGCATTCAGGAACAGCTAGAAAATGCAAGGCAACTTGCAGAAGAAACAGCAAAGATCAAGGAAAACTTCCTTGCAAATATGAGTCATGAGATTCGCACGCCAATGAATGGAATTATTGGTCTGACACGAATTTTACTTAATACTAATTTGAATGAAGAACAATCCGGTTATCTGAATTCAATAAAAATGTGTTCTGATAATCTGATGGTGATCATTGATGATATTCTAGACTTCTCAAAGATTGAAGCCGGTAAGATGACTTTTGAAAATGTGCCATTCAACCTGAATCAGTCTGTCAGACATGCAATTGAATTATTCCAGGCGAAAGCAGATGAGAAAGGAATTCAGCTGGTATCGGAAGTAGATCCAAAACTACCTGCTGCAATCAGCGGTGACCCTACCCGACTTTCACAGATCATCAATAATCTGATAAGTAATGCTATCAAGTTCACGGAAAAAGGTGAAGTGAGAATAATTGCCAGGGCGGGCCAGAAAATAAATGATAAGGTCACCGTTCAATTTGAAGTAAGAGATTCAGGAATTGGTATTCCGGAAAAAAGTATCTCTACCATTTTCGACAGTTTTACTCAGGCAAGTTCTGAAACGACAAGGAAATTCGGTGGAACCGGTCTTGGGCTTACGATTGTAAAAAAACTCATTGAACTTCAGAACGGTGAAATTCAAGTTAAAAGTAAACCGGGAACAGGCACAACTTTTTCTTTTCATATCGACTACCCTATTCTGGAATCAGTCAGAAAGGTCGAAGTTCAGAAAGAAAGTGATGCAAGCATCTCTCATCTGAGGATTCTTATCGCCGAAGACAATAAGATTAACCAATTGGTAGTCAGGAAGATATTTTCAGACTGGCAGGCTACGATCGACTTTGCCGACAATGGCGAAGAAGCAGTAAAACTGGCTAAAAATGGTCATTACGACCTGATTCTGATGGACATACAAATGCCTGTCATGGAAGGTTTAACTGCTTCAAAAACGATCAGGACTACTTTACCGGAACCTTTCTGTTCAGTTCCCATTATGGCCATGACAGCCCATGCTACGGCATCTGAAAAGCAGAAATGCAAGGATCATGGAATGAACGATCATATTAACAAACCTTTCGATCCTCTGGATTTAAAGAAAAAGATAATTGCCCTAACCCAAAGTGAAAATTCTTCGTTGAAACAAGTTCAAAATACTCATTTTGAACCTAAAACAGCGGGAGTGAAACTTTCAACTCAATCAAATAAAAATAGCGATACAGGAGCATCAATAGGAAATTCCTCACCGGTTACTCCTTCAAAAGAATCGATCAATCATTTCCTGAATGCACCGAAGATCAACCTCAGTTATCTGAAACAAATTGCAGAAGGAAACGAAAGTTTTGTGATAGAGATGATAGAAATGTTCCTGAATAAAACACCGGAAGCGATCACAGAAATGTATGGTCATTTCAAAAATAAAAACTGGGATGAATTCAGGAAGGTGGCACACAGAATCAAGCCTTCATTTGGTTATATGGGAATGTCTGAGATACAGAATGCATTGACCAAGGTTGAAATGATGAATGAGAAAGAATTAAGAGAGCCTGCAGTTGATGAACTGCTCATAGAAATTGAGTCAAGAACAAGTCAGGCATATGCTCAACTGCGAACAGAATTAACCACTCTTAAATAGAGTAAAAAAACAAGTTCTCAGGAGTCTATTTTCTCTTAATTGGTGGGATAAAATAGTATCTTGCAGCCGCTTTAAAACAAACACAAAATAATGAAGGTCTTAGTTTGCGAAGACGATGAAATGGTCCTTAAAATGGTAGAGTTCAAGCTTGAAAAAGAGGGCTATGAAGTTATACTTGCTAAGGACGGAAAAGAGGCGATTGAAAAGATCGATAAGTTGAGACCCGACATTATTATTACCGATATCATGATGCCCTATTTAACCGGGCTGGAGATCGTTCATCAGGTAAGAAAACAATTGAATATAAAAGTTCCGATTATTATAGTTTCATCAATTGGTTTAGAAAAAACTGTATTGGAAGCATTTCAATTGGGAGCAGATGATTTCATCACAAAACCATTTAGTCCGAACGAACTTTCCGTCAGGGTGAAGAGGCTTCTGATGAAATCATATTGAATTCAAAAATGAAAATGCAGCTCAGAGTCAACCATTTTTTGATTTTTTTGATTTTGACCCTGTCCGGTTTCAGCCTTACGAGCTCAGCCCAGACTAAGGCATCAGACACATTGGTCATTGTTACTGATACCACAGATCTTGATGCGCTTTTCAAAAAAGCACGAGAGTTAAGTTTCAATGACAACTACACTCAGGCCAGAAGAATTTGCCAGAAGATACTTGAGAAAAAACCAAATTATTATGATGTACGTACGTTTTTAGCCAGGACTTATACGTGGCAGAAAAACTATGATATGGCAAGAACGGAATTGAGCCGTGTATTGATCGAGAAAGAAAGCGATCAGGAGGCTTTGAGTGCACTTTTTGATGTAGAATTCTGGAGTGAGAATTATGAGGTAGCTAATGACTATTTAAAGATTGCTTTAAGCTATTATCCTAACTCGGAGGAGTTGCTTCTGAAAAAGGCAAAGCTCCAGATGAAACTGGATGATAAAGGAAATGCCGCCCTGACATTGAGAAGAATCCTGGATTTTAATCCCGGAAACAAGGAGGCCTTGCAATTGATGAACAGTCTTGAAGGCAAGCGTCTGAACAATAATTTCCAGACCAGTTATTCTGTCGATGAATTTTCATTCGGAAAAGACCCACAGGAATTTCTTTCAGCCCAGGTTGGAAGGAACTTTACATTTGGTTCTCTTACAATGAGGATCAACACGGCAAATAAATTTCAAAAGCGAGGCTTTCAGTATGAAGTAGAAAGTTATGCGCACTTTACCAAGAAGATCTATGCCAATCTTTTTGTCGGTTATGCATACGACGACATTTTCCCGAAAGAAAAGTATGGCGCGGAATTTTATTTTAAACTTCCTGCCGGATTTGAATATTCAGCAGGGATCCGTTACCAGACATTTAAAGCAAGTTCATCTTTCTATACAACCAGTTTAGGAAATTATTACAAAGATTACTGGTTTAGTTTCAGGGCTTATATCAATCCCAAAACAGATTCGACATTTCAATCAACTTCTCTGAAAAACACATCACTGACGATGATTGTTGCAGCCCGGAAATATTTCGGCGATGGTGATAATTACCTTGGGATCAAACTGAGCCGTGGTAAATCACCGGACGAATCTGCCAAACTTGAGCAGGGAATTCAAACCCGCTCCTACTCTGCCGGAATTGAAGCACAGAAAAGTGCATTCGGAAGATGGGTAATAAAAATTGATTGCGGTTTATCAAGAGAGCCATTAAGAACTACAGGACTTAGTGGTGACGCAGAAGATGCAACTACAATTTATACCAAAAGAGTCATAACAGGTATCACGCTTAAAACAGTTTTTTGATCCACATAGAAATGCTAAGAAAATATATACTAGTCACCCTGCTCCTGACACTTTTTAGTCAGGCAGATGTATTTGCTCAGGCAAAAGAGGGCACGAAAAAAACTTCGAAGAAAGACTATGGAAAAAGTTTTTTCGAGAAAGATTCTATTCATGTCATTCGAATCAACTTTACTCAATGCAGTTTCTGGGATTCACTCACTTATAACAAAAAGATGATGGACTCACTGGAGTTGAATAATTATCTTCAGGCCAATGTGATCATTGATAATAAAAAATTCTACTCTACCGGTGTGCGTTTTAAAGGTGAATCATCATACGATTTTTATCCCGGAAAGAAAAAACCATTCAGATTAAAATTCAATAAGTTCATCAAGGGTCAGGATTTTCACGGAATAGAAGAATTGAACCTTACCAATAATTTCAAAGATCCTTCCATGATGCGCGAGAAACTGTACCTCGACATTCTGAATAGTGAAGGATTACCGGCACCCCGGGCTACTTATGCTAAGGTCTATCTGAATGATAAATACTGGGGACTCTATTTAGTGAATGAAAGTATTGACAAGGTGTTTTTGGAAACCCGGTTCAATAGTTCGGCAGGAAATTTATTTCAAGGTGAACCTCAAGCCAACTTTGTATATTTTGGAAACGAACCGATGAAATACTGGAATCGATATGTGCTGAAGAATAATACCAAAAAGAACGACTGGACAGATCTTGTGAAATTCATCAGGTTGATCAACGATACAGTTGCCACAAATGAAGAGTATACAAAAAAACTGGAATCAGCTTTCAATCTTGACAAATGCCTGAGAGCATGGGCTGTCAACAATATTATAGGCAATATCGATGCGTATAATATGTTCTATCCGCACAACTTCTTTCTCTATCATGATACAGTAACTTCTAAATGGCAATGGATCTCCTTAGATGGAAACTACAGTTTTGCTGCATGGAATCCGGTTATGCCTTTGCGTCAACTGGAGAACCTAAATATCCTTGTGCCGGATTCAGTTCCATACCATCAGCCACGCCCATTGCTGGAAAAAACATTAGGCGACAATAAGATCATTCAGAAACGATATCTCGCAATCATGAATGAACTTCTCCGGAAACATTTCAGCGAAGAAGTAATTAATCAGAAAATAGACAGTATAAGCTTAAGGATCCGGGTCTCAGTTTATGCCGATGTCAACAAAATGTATTCAAACACCGATTTTGACACGAACATAAATACGACTGTTGGTGATCCGCTGGATCCGGGAAATTTTATTCCGGGGCTTAAGTCCTTCCTGAATGCCAGAAGAATCTCTATTGAAAATCAGATCGAAGAACTGAATAAACAATTAAACAACTAATATCAATTTGCAATTTCTATCGTCCATATTTCTTCAAATGAATTTTTCTGATCTGCAGTATTCTGTAGATGAGGTAGGACGATCTATCTATAGTTTTCCTGTACATATCAGGATCCTGATCGGTGTAACCATTCTATTCATGATCATTATTCTCATTCTTTTGGGTGTGATAATGGGAAGCAGAATTTACAAGACAAAAAGGCTGAACAAAAAGACAGAACTTCTAAAAAAGTATCAGCCGGTTTTTCGTGAGTTGTTATTTGATGAAGGATTGACAGAGAAGAAAGTTTTGTCGATGGTTGACAAGGCGGATCTGAAAATCCCTTTCAACCGCACTACCCTGCTTGATGAGATAATACATCTGCATGAAAATTTCACCGGTGAAACTGCAGAACGATTGGAAGAAATTTACAGATACCTTGGGTTTGAAAAAGATTCAATGGTCAAATTAAAAAGCAAGCGCTGGTACATCATTGCCAAAGGCATGAAAGAACTGGCGATCATGAATGTAAGATCCGGTTATCATGAAATCAGCGGATTTCTGAACAGCAAGAATGAGATCCTGAGGATGGAAACAAGGATTGCGCTTATGAAATTAAGCGACACCGATCCGCTTGCCTTTCTTGCAAAGGAAACAGAACACTTGTCTGACTGGGATTCAGCAAACATCTACAACATGCTGACCAAAATGCCGGAAAAGATGATCCCTGATTTTAGTTTCTGGTTGAATTCAACTAACAAAGACGTTGTCATTTTCTGCATACAAATGATAGGGCGTTTCAGACAAAGGGAATCAATTAAAACATTGCTGGTTCTGCTGAAGAGCCAGGATATGCGTCTGAAATTAGCAGTGATCCGTGCATTAAGGGAGTTAAGTGCAACAGACGGTGAAGAATCATTGCTGGAGATCTACCCATTGGAAAATCTCACACTAAAGACTGAAATATTAAAAACGCTTGAAATAATTGGAAGCTCGAAGTCAATTCCTGTACTGGAGAAGATCATTCGTCAGCCGGTTGAAGATTACCTGGTTTCCATCCAGGCAGTCCGCTCCCTTCTTTCCATACATACAAACGGTGAACAGGTGATTGAATCCATATTCAATCAATCCGGACCGCAACTACAATTAATGATTCGTCACGCTCGTGACAGGAGGTTATAAACTATGGGTTTGTTTTTCTATTATTTTACAAAGTTTGCAGATCATTTTATTTTGGTCTACAGCTGTATTTTGTTTGGCACCTACTTTATCCTGTCAACTGTTTCCGCATTTGATATTATCAATTACATGCGCCGGAACAGCTTTATAGACTATCGTGATATTCTTGCTGCGCCTTCTGCTCCATCTATTTCCATTATTGCACCGGCATACAATGAATCAAAAACCATTGTTGAAAATGTGAGGTCATTACTGAATATTCACTATGTGAATTTCGAAGTGATCATCGTCAATGACGGCTCCAAGGACAATACACTTGAATTGATGATCAAGGCATATGATCTGGAACCTGTACCATATGCCTTTGAAGAAAAGATAGCATCAAAACCGATTCGGGCTGTTTATAAATCCACTATTCCATCATTAAGTAAACTGACAGTTGTTGACAAAGTCAATGGCGGAAAAGCGGATGCACTGAATTCCGGGATAAATATTTCCAGATACGGAATCTTTGCCGCAATTGACGTAGACTGTATTCTAGAGTATGAATCGCTGCTTAAAATGGTCAAACCATTTATGGAGCAGACAGAAACCGACAGAGTAATTGCTGTAGGTGGTGTCGTTCGTATCGCCAACTCATGTGAGGTGAATGAAGGCAAGATCACCAAAGTAAATTTGCCTACTGAAATTATCCCACGCATACAGGTTCTTGAATATATCCGTGCATTTTTACTGGGACGGATGGCCTGGAGCAGGTTAAATGGACTGATTCTGATCTCAGGAGCGTTTGGAATGTTCGATAAGAAGATTGCAATTGATTCAGGTGGTTACAATCATAATACAGTTGGCGAAGATATGGAGCTGGTGATCAGGATGCGGAGGTACATGGAAGAGCGGAAAGAAAAGTATCGTGTAGTGTATCTTCCCGATCCCCTTTGCTGGACAGAAGCACCGAACAATTTTAAGATCCTGAGTAAGCAGAGAAATCGCTGGACAAGAGGAACAGCAGAGACGTTGTGGATCCATAAAAAGCTCATCTTTAATCCGAAGTACAAATTTCTTGGAATGGTAAGTATGCCATTCTGGTTATTGTTTGAATACATGGCTCCTATCGTAGAAACGACTGCATTCCTTTACCTCATCATGATGGCTTTTTTGGGAATCCTGAACGTTGAATTGTTTGTCGTACTATTTTTATTGATCTATGCCTTTGCGATCATGTACTCCACAGCAGCAATCCTCTTTGAAGAGTTGAGTTTCCATCAGTACAAAAAGAAACGCGATATCCTCAGGTTGCTTGGTACAGCTTTGATCGAACCATTATTTATTCACCCACTCACCGTTTATTATGCTATCAGAGGAAATCTTGACCTTATGACGGGAGTTAAAAACTGGGGTGAAATGAAAAGACAGGGATTTACCAGAGCAGCTAAAAAGAGCTAGGAAATACAAAATTAAAAATGAAGAATGAAGAATGAACTACTGATCATTCTTCATTTTTTATTTTATCTCATTTTTTAAATCGAAGTATAACTTTTCTTTAAGATCTTTTTCATCATCGGAAGGTAAAACTCCCAGAAAAATCTGTTTCTATCTGTCACATCAACTGCATTATACATTAAAAACTTCAGAGTCGTAATTCCTGACAGTTTAGCGAAACGGAACTTTGTTGGATTATCGGCAAAGTCACCGCAGAAATAATAGAATTGAAAATCTTTATTTCTGTGAATGATCGCAGGAAAGATCTTTGGGATTCCATTTGCAGAGAGCAAAGCTTCTCCGGCAGGATTAGTTCCCAGTACATATTTTGAAATGACATTATTGGTATCATTTTTATTTACCATGATATCGATCCAGTACGGATAGATCATCACTGCAGGTACATCAAAAGCTTCCTGATTCACTTTATCCGTATAGATCTTCGGGATGGCGTCATTTAACTCTTTGCCCATTTCCAGCACCAGCACCTTGCCGGTTTCATGGATGAAGAGCATTCCATCTTTCTTGAAATTCCAGACACCGTTATGCTCCTTTTTATAAGCCCTTACTATCCATTTAGGAAGGTCAGGATTATTTAGAGTATCAAGTGATGCAATATGTCTTGCCATCCATCCTGTCCATTCTATGCCCCATAATTTTTCAAACTGCCGCCGCATATCAACCGGTGTCGGATAACCAATGGTATTGAATTCAGCAATGACCGGTTTATTTTTACTCTTCATTTTTGTCATGAGGAGCAGATCCTTCTCTGTTAATCCGCCATAAATACTTTCTGAATTATCATTAATATCTCTGTGCGAATACCATTCATTTCCAAGGACTCCGTAGGTATCGGCGAAATAGGCAAGATTGTATACTTTAGAAATACTATCCACTTCGGGTTCATCAAGTTTTTCAAAATCATGAATCTGATACCTTTCATCTTCTTTTGGGAAAAAACCAAAATAGTCGTTGTTGATATCGTAGAAAGAACCGTCAGGTTTGATGTATTTTTCGTAATCCAGGATCCAGTTTATCGAGCGGTGTTTGAAACTATTGGAGTTCAGTACCGTCTTATCGACGATGAGCAGGTTTAGCTTTCGTTTAGGCGAAAATTCCCATCCTATCCTCATCCACAGAGGTGTAGCAAGGAAAATCACGATAATTGTTAAAATCAACCTGCTTTTCATAGGGAGATAAAAGTGTAAGATTAAGGTAGTAAATGTACCGTTTTAAAAAGGCTTAAACGCAACAAAAAGGTCTCCAATAGCATAAAAAGATTCACATAAAAGTGTTTAAAACAATGGGACTTATAAAAGTATTTATAGTAGAGGATGATCACTTCCTGGGAAGTTTGATCAAGAAGACCTTGGAAAAACTCGATAATTGCGAAGTAACACATTTCATGTCACCTCAGGATTGTTTAAGCAATTTACACCTGAACCCCGATATCGTTTCGATCGATTATATGCTTCCCGGAATGAATGGAATTGAACTGATGGAAAAGATCAAAAATTATAACGACAATATTCAGTGCGTTATGGTTTCCGGTCAGGAAAAGATCGATGTAGTGATTGACACGTACAGAAAAGGTGCTTCTGATTATATTATAAAGAATGATAATGCCTTAGTAAATCTCGAAAATTCCGTAAAGACACTTTGTAAAACCGTATATCTGAAACAGGAGAATGATGCTTTAAAAGAAATCGTCATCGACCGTAATAAATACAATAACATTTTAGGTAATAGCAGTCCGGTATTAAAAGTACTTCGATTGATCCAGAAAGTTGAGAAGAGCAATATCATGGTTTTGGTAACCGGACAAAGCGGAACTGGAAAAGAACTGGTATCAAGGGCAATCCATTATAATTCACAAAGAGCAAAAAAGCCATTTGTTACAGTTAATATGGGAGCCATTCCTGAAGACCTTATTGAAAGTGAATTGTTCGGGCATGAGAAAGGTGCCTTTACAGATGCACGTGACCGAAGGATAGGAAAATTTGAAGAGGCTAACGAGGGAACTATTTTTCTTGATGAGATCGGTGAAATGGATATGATGATGCAGACAAAACTCCTGAGAGTACTTCAGGAAAAAGAAGTCACCCGCATCGGAAGTAATAAGTCAATTAAACTGGATGTCCGCGTAATCGCTGCAACAAATAAAAACCTGGTACAAGAAGTTAAAGAAGGAAGATTCAGAGAAGATCTATTCTATCGTCTGCAAGGATTCCTGATCCACTTACCTACTCTTTTGGAAAGAGGCGATGATGTTGTCCTGCTTTCAAAAAATTTCCTTGCAGATTTCTGCAAAGAAAACAGAATGCCAAACATCCAGTTGAGCAAAGAGGCAACAAAATTCCTTTTGGAATATAACTGGCCCGGTAATATCAGGGAATTAAAAGCGGTCATCGAAAGAGCTGCGATCATGTCTGAAAACAATACCATTCTTCCCGAAGACCTGGTCTTCGTGAATTCATAAAGATAAACGATTAAGGAAACTACCCACGGAATTGAGCTCGCTCAGTTCCGTTTTTTTATGCTTATTCTCCACACACTTTGTTCTTCAAACTTCACACACCTTTTTTCATTCTTCTTTTAACATATTATACTTTAAAGTTCCATTTTCTTACAGTTGTAATAACTCCATCTACTAGCAAATGACTTTTGGTAGGTAAAATCGTAAATCGATATAACCAAAAATATATCAAAAGTGAAACCAGCAAAGAACAAGCAGAAACCGGGATTGAAGTCGCGAATAAAGCTACGGATATCAATGAAAGCAGTGCTGTTGATCAGTACAGGATTATTATCAATGACAGCTCTGGGGCTTGTTATAATGAATTTTTCTAATCCTTCCAGTTCACAGGCACGAGCCAACGAACCGATAGAGGTTGTAAAGGTTTCTGACCAGGAATTTACGAATGAAACGAGCCTGGAAAATCCGGTTATAATTCAACAAAAGATCAATAGCGAACACGCAATTCTCATTCGTGAGAGGAAAGTTGTTAATGCTCAATAAACAGAAACCATGGAAAAAGCATTAATACATACGCACTTTGGACGAATTTCAGAGAAATTGTCTAAAAACTTACAGAAAATATTAGTCTGTATATTCTTACTCACTTCCCTCCTTCCTGCAGAAGTATTTGCAGGATCAAAAATATCTATCGGTTCCGGTGCCTGGAGCAATCCTGCAATCTGGAATCCTGCCGGAGTACCGGGATCAGGAGATAATGTTACGATTCAAAATTCAACATCAGTAACAATTCCTTCTAATGCAGCGTGTCAGAATCTTACTGTGTTTCCAACAGGTCAATTGACATTGGGCCAGAACATCAGAATTGCTATTGGTGGTAACATTACGATCAGCGGAAGTATGAATATGAACAAAGGAATGATCACCGTTGGTTCGATCGGTCGTTCTTTCAAGATAAGTTCAGGCGGGACTTTTATCTGGGATCCTTCCATCAACACTTCTGCAGAAGCAACTTTATTTACAAGTTGTGTTGAGAATTTTGAAGCAGGAAGTAATCTGATCATAAAAAACTGGTACAACTACACTACTCCTCTTGGAGAAAAGGTCACAGGCAATTTCGGAAATCTCGAGATCAATTCACCGGGAGGAAATAATTCAATAGTAGAATGGAATCAGAATAATCAATTTGAGAATCACAGGATCCTTGGTACACTTACCATAGATCAGGGCTGGGTGACACTTGATAAATCAGGAACCATATCAAATACAACAATAGGAAATATAGTGCTGAAGAATGCAAATTCTGTTTTCTACGGACATAATGGAACTCATGCTTCTTCATTTAACTTATCGTGTACAAATATCACCAACAATGGTGGAGTATTTTATGGACTGAATGATGGCAATGGAAATATTAACGTACAGGTAACCGGAAATTTTTCCAATTCAGGAAATGTCAAGATCATTAATAACACAGGAATTCCGAACGTTAGTAATGGCAACGCTACTTTAACTATTACAGGAAGCTATACTCAGAATTCAGGAGATACGCGGATTCTATACAACATTGCAACATTGAACTCCGGTTCCTTTACTGCGACTATCGGTGATCTGAATCTTAATGGTGGAATATTCATGGGGCAAACAGCTTGTCATACAGGCGGTGCAACGGGAAATTTCAATGTGACAAGGAATTTCAAGATCAACTTTCAAAATGCAAACGATAAATTCCGTGGCACCTCACTTTCAAGTATCTCGGGCACACAAAATAACCTCACCTTAAATATGAATATCGGCGGGGATTTTATCGTGAACGGTATCCAAAGTGCAGAGGTGACCAGTTCTGCTTCTTCCGGAAATGAAGAGATCACTATCAACGGTAATTTCGAAATTAACGGATGTACAAATAGTTTGAACTACGGAGCTTTGATCGCTTCGCATAACATTCAATTGACTGTAAAGAAAAGTTTAAAAATGAATGGCGGGTCATTATCGCTTTCAAAAAACAATGGTGCATTAACAGCTTCAATTGACAGCATGAAGGTCACCGGTGGAATTTTGTCAATCAAAAACAATCAGGGTTCTGGTTCAGTTGAGGTATGGAAAGAATTCAATCAAAGCGGTGGCGAATTGATTTATCATAACAATCAGACATCGGCTACTTCAGATATTATTTCATTGACGGTAAAAGGTGCATTTTCCCAATCCGGAGGAATCATAAACCTGGATAATAACAGTCAATACACAACGGTCAGTAATAAATTAAATCTTGCTGGTTCATCTGTCAGTTTTTCAGGAACAGGTAAGATCACCAGAACCAGCACAGGAACTGCAAATTCCTTCGGTACAATTAGTTATTGTTCACCTAGATTCCAGGCCTATTCAAGAACAGGGAGTACTTCTAACATTGAAAATCTGATTCAGAAAATAGAACCAGGAAGCAAGGTATTGGTAAACAATAGCACATTCTTACTTTCATCAAATGATCAGTCCGGTATAAATATGCTGCAGGTAAAAAACAATGCAACATTGGCACTGAATAAAGGGCAAATAAAATCTAATCAGCAATACGGTTTTTCAAAACTGGTTGTTGATTCAGGAGGAACTATTTCAACTTGTAATCCGAATGGGTTCTGTGCCTTATCGAACGATGGAGCAATTGTTCTGACAGGAAATTTAAGTTATGAATTGCATCCATATAGTATCGTAGAATACTCCGGATCAGAAAATATTTCAGTAACAGGGTTATCAACTTCAAGTAACAACGAATCTTTGAAATATGGAATCCTGAAAATCAATCTTCAGTCTGCAAGTAATGCAAGAGCCGCACTTTCCGGTGACAATGTGATCGTAAGGACAAGACTTGACCTTCAATCAGGTGGTTTAAAATTAAATGCGAAAACAATTACATTAGAAAACGGTCAGGCGACGGCGATAAAAAGAAGTAAAGGTTTTATTATTAGTGAAGGCACTACGCCTATCAACAACAGTCAGGTCCGTTGGCAAAACCTCTCGACAGGAGTACATGAAATTCCGTTTGGGGTCTCAGAAGATAAATTCATTCCTGTTCAATTTACAGTTACGACGGGACTAGGAAGAACGATTACAGTAAGTACCCGTGCTACAAATATTCCTAATACACCCTACCCTGCACTTGACATGACTTTCCCTGGCGGAGTTCCATTCGCATCAGAGCATGTTGTTGACCGATGGTGGTCTTTCACAGGTCCGGGAGTAAAAGCAAATATCACGCTTACATATTTAGGTACAGAAAACACACTTGGCTCACCAATGTCAGATGGAGAATTGAATATTATCCAATGGACAGGTACAGGCTGGAACATTACTCCTGCAAGTGCGCAAGGAACAAGACAATCAAAGGGAACCATCACTATCAATAATACTGTACTATATCAGGACTGGACGATAGCATCTGTTGCTGTGGCTTCAATTGAACTAAGTGCAAAGTTGGTCGACGATATGGTATCCGTTGACTGGCATATTCAATCAGAGCAAGGAATTGAAAAATTCATTGTAGAAAGAAGTGGTGATGGAATTAACTTTAATCCAATTGATGAGATAAGAGCTTCATTTGACAGCAAGATACGAGATTATACCTATGACGACATTTCATATACAGGTACGGAATCGTACTATAGATTGAAACAGATCGCACCAGATGGGTCATTTATCTATTCTAAGATAGCCAGAGTAATGCCATCAGGCACTTCAAAAAATCTTTCAATAAATTCTGTCTCTCCGAATCCTTTCAGAAATGAAATGAGAATAAATTTAAGTTCAGGATCCAGTCAGAAGACAACAGTACAATTGATCAGTAGTGATGGAAAAACAAAATTCCAGAAAGATTATCAGTCAGATCCTGGTGAAAATAAAATTGAAATTACAAATCTTGATGCCCTTGAGGCAGGAACATATATTTTAATAATTGAGAGTGCAAATGAGCGAATCACGAAAAAGGTGATTAAAAACTAACATTCAAGATCCGACACAATGAAAAACAGACAACGGCATAAACAAAAAAACAAACTCAGGGCAAGACTACTTCTTGTGGCCGGTGGTGTTTCATTTATGCTTACAATTACAGCAGGTATAATGGTCTATCTGAATGTTAACAATGTCAGCAAGACCAGAGCAACTGCAACCGGAGGCGAAGGAAGCGGAGCCACTTTAGGGAATGGAGATATATTAACAGAATTTACTTGGGAGAAAGATCCTGTAACAACAGCAACATTAGGTCCTGATGCCATCTCTGTTAGTAAAGAAGCTCACTCAATGCCAGGAGGAAGATCATCTACGGGTGGTTTATCACCAGGACCAAATGGTAAAGACATTGATCTTGAAATTGAAGGTACAGAGTTATGGAATCAGGAAGGAATTGATATCAGCATCGACTATAGCAGAAATGAAAAAAGCGGTTCTTTCTTTTCACGGGAAAATGGATTTAACTTTGGATTTGAGAATGGTTTTATAAGTATAGCTTACAGACTTGAAAATAAACGAGGCGGAATTGAATCATTCAAAATAAAAACTGAATATGAAATTCCTTTTGACATGAACTTCAGGAACTATCGCTTTATTTACAATCCATCGAAAGGAAAAGCTGAGATCTTTGTAAACAGTGTAATTGTGTGGTCAAATCAGCATTCGCCGAACACTCCCCTTTCCTGGAAGAATGCAGGTAAAGTTACAATAGCAAAAGGTATAAATGGTGACGGAAAAGACATTGCAATTCTAGACAACCTTATAGTGAGAACAGCAGGAAATACAGCTCCTCTGGCTGAATCACTTTTAAATTTTATGCTAGAAGAAAAAGAGGGCGGGATCAAGATACATTGGTCAACTTCTGTGAATGATAAAATAAAATCATTTACAATCGAGCGTTCAATAAATGGTGTTGATTTTATGAATGTTGCCAATGTACCGGTAAATCCGGACATGAAAGAAACAGAAGAATATTCTTATACAGATAAAACAAAGGCCACAACAGGAATTGTTTACTACAGATTACGTCAAACATTTATCAATGGAAAATTCATTTCGCATTCCCTTGCAGCAATTAAAATGCAAAACGAAACAAATCTGGCAATTGAAAAGATCAATCCATTACCATTTGACAAATCATTTGACGTAGCATATTTTTTACCTAAGTCAGGCAAGGTCTGGATACAGATCTGTGATGAATCCGGAAAAGTGGTTGACGTACAATCATTCGATGCTCCGAAAGGGAAAAATGTTCATGTCTATAAAAATGAAAAGATCAGGGAAAGTGGCACATACACCATCAACTTAATCTTCGACAATAAAAAAGTTACAAGATCAATTGTTAAGATCTGATAAAAAAAGAAAAAAAAGCCCGGCTCATCTGAACCGGGATTTTTTTTAGACTTTGCTATTCTACTGTCTGCGAAGATCGATATACGATGTCATCTGGATAGTAGTATTTTTTATGACAAGAACTATAAAGTAAGTTCCTTCCGGTAGTAATTCGTTAGAATCATTTTGCCCTACCCATTCGTTAGCATAATTTTCTTTCTGGTAAACAAGATTTCCCCAACGGTTATAGATGGTCAGGATGTTATCCGGATATCTTTCAATTCCATGAACTACCAATGCATCATTTTTTCCATCATCATTAGGTGTTACACCTGTTGGAATTTCCAGTTCACATTCTGCATCTGTATTTCTCCTTACCAATAAAGTATCGGAACCGAAACAAGTTCCGTCTGTGACTGTCCATAAAAGAAGGTTATCACCCAATGTAAGTCCTGAAACAGTAGTTAAAGGCGATGTCGCATCCGAGAAGTTTGCAGTACCGGTTACAACTGACCACAGACCATTGTAAGGAGAATTTAATGTAGCATTTAGTATAAATGATTCTTCACAATCACCGATATCCTGGCCTGCATCTGAAACGATCTGATTTGGTTCTGTGATCGTAACAGATGAATTGGTTGTACACAAATTCTGATCAGTGATCACCACAGAATAAGTTCCGGGACTCAAGCTAGTAAGTGTGGCAGCAGTTGAAATATTCGGAGTCCATGCATATGTGTAAGTTCCGGTACCACCAGCAACCTGTGCATCGGCTATACCATTGTTATCGCCAAAGCAGGTCACATTTGTTGACGCAAGATTGAGAGCAAGCTGAAGAGGTTCATTGATCGTGATAGTCAACGTCAGAGAACAATTTACCGAATCAACGATATCCATTGTATAAACACCGGCGACAAGGTTATTTGTTGATAAACCAGTATCACCATTTGACCAGGTATAAGTCAAAGGCCCTATTCCACCGGTTGCAGCGTTGACAGATGCCGAACCATTATTTCCGCCGAAACAGGAAACGTCATTTGATGCAGCAATTGTTGAACTGATTGAAGTTCCCTGAATAATATTTACAGAATCAATCAATGTACAACCTACGCTATCGGTAACCTGAACACTTACATACCCTCCAGGTAAACTGTCAGCAAAAGTACCAAGATCACCATTCGACCAGTTAAACTGGTATGAACCTGTTCCACCGGTAACTGCTACAGTGACTGATCCATTATTTGCACCGTTACAAAATGCATTATTGACACTGTATGTAAAACTGAATGCATTTGGTTCGGTGATCGTAACGCTTCCTGTAGAAATGCAATTATTCGAATCAGTGACCTGAATAGTATAACTTCCTGCAGCAAGACTATCGGTTGTAAAAGTTGTATCGCCGTTCGACCATAAATAGGAAAACGGTGCAACGCCACCTGTTAAAGTTGCTGTAGCAGAGCCTTCACTGGTACCGAAGCAGGTATTATTTACAAAAGAGTTTACAGACACTACAGCCTGAGAACTTGCTGTAACACTGACAACATCGCTGAAAATACAACCTAAACTATCTGTAACAGTAATGAAATACAATTGCGCCGGCAAATTGGTTGCAGTCGATGTTGTTTGTGAGCCTGTCCAGGCGTAAGTATACGGTAAAACACCTCCGGTAGGAATGGCAGTTGCTGTTCCATTATCAAGACCACAGGTCGTAGGTGTACTGGAAACAGTTGCACTCAGTTCTGCAGGTTCGGTAAGTGTAAAAGAAGCTGAATCGATACAGCCATTTGCATCCATAACATTGACCTGATAACTTCCGGCACCAATGCTGGTAAGATCTTCAGATGTATCACTAGTTGTCCATAAATAATTGTAAGGACTTACTCCACCTGTCATTGTAACATCGATCGATCCGGTATTCGTCCCGAAGCAATCTATATTGTAACTGCCAAATCCTGAGAGAACAGAATTGAAACCGATTGGAGGCGGGCCTGAAATTATAAAGAATGTATCAAGTGAACATCCATTACCATCGAGGATCATTATATTGAGTGTATCAGCACCAAGATCGCATCTCGTTGGAACGGTAAGGGTATCGACCCCATCCCAGACAAAAGTAAATGGAGAATTTCCACCGATCATATTTAATGTGATACAGGCAGAAGTGTCACCAAAACAAGGAATATTAAATCCGTTGAAATCAGGAACGATGGCAGCAAGTGCAATTGAATCCGGTTCGATAATATCCACTGAATCCTGAATGATACATCCGTTACTGTCAGTTACTGTCAACATATAAGTTCCGGTCGATAGTCCGACAGCAGAATCAGCTACATCACCATTCGACCATAAATATTCGTATGGTGAAACTCCACCGATCACAGTTGAATGAACTCCACCATCATTGTAACCAAAGCATCTGACGTTTGTACCACCTACAAATGTATCCGGCAATAAAGTTAAATTCAGAGGAAGAGGTTCAGTCATTACGATACTTGTATCCTTTCTGCAACCACGACCATCAAGAATGGTCAGATCATATGTACCAGCACTTAGACCGGTAATACTGTCTGTTGTCTGCGAACTCGACCATGTATAGGTGAAGTTATTGTCTCCTCCAAACGGGAAGACCTCAATACTTCCGTTAGTTCCACCGTTGCAACTGATATTATAACCCTGATAATCTGAAACTATTGCAGGCACAATGATTGAATCAGGATTAGCCATCGTGAAATTCAGACTGTCCTGGCAATTATTTACATCTTCTACAATTACATAAAATGATCCGGAAGTCAGACCACCAATTGAATCTGTTGTTTGCCCGGTATTCCACGCATATGTATATGGCGGAGTACTGCCTGACAAGTTTATTTTGATATACCCGGATGAATCACCAAAACAAAGCGGGTCCTCGATATCAGACAAATGCTGGAATGGTGGTGGTTGTGTTAGTGTGGTGTCTTTTTCAATTGAACAACCATTAAAATCTTCTACACGGACAGTAACTTTATCAGCAATCAGATCGGTAATACCAACAGTTGTTGCACCGGTTGACCACTGGTAAGTGAACGGTGGTGTTCCTCCGAAGACCGTTACAGTTGCAGATCCACTGGAATCTCCATAACAACGGAGGTTAACTGCACCAATGAATGTTGATGGCAGGATAAGTGGAACAAGTGTATCGGGCTCAGTGATGGTAAGCGTGTCGATTCTGGTACATCCATTCAGATCTGTTGTTGTCAAAGAATAAAATCCTGCGGGAATCAAATAGGCGCTGTCATTACTGCTGATGTTTGGTGTCCAGGCATAAGAATAAGCCGGTGATCCACCTGCAACATTTGCAATGATATATCCACTTGACTCGCCTTTACAAGCGACATGACGGACATTAAGAACGTTTCCTAAAACAGCAGGCTCAGTAATGGTGTCAGTCATGATCTGAGTACAACCATTGTCATCAGTAACAGTAACGTTATAGATCCCTGCTCCAACATTTATGATTGAATCAACTGTTGCTCCATTGGACCAGGAATAGGTATAAGGAAAAGTTCCTCCGGTAACCGTAACTTTTGCTTGTCCTGTTGTTTGCCCGAAGCATGCGATATCAGTACCACCAGGAGTTGTTGCATAGTTAACAAATGAAGAAGAAAGTGCACTTGGAGCAGTGATGGTAATAGTTGAATCAAACGAACAATTATTTCCATCGACGATTGTAACCTGATAATTACCGGCGATCAATGAATCGGCAACAGTTCCTGTGTCACCATTGGACCATGTAATAGCATACGGCAAAGTTCCACCGGCAGGATTTACAGAAGCAGTACCATCGGCACCACCAAAACAATTTACATTTGATGTTGTAACAGAAGATGCAGGAATTCCAAGAACAATCGGAGGTTCAGTTATTGTCTGACTGATCAGAAACACACAATTATTAGCATCACGGATCGTATCAGTATAATTGCCGGGTCCAAGGTTTGTGATCGCTGCAGTTGTATCACCATTCGACCAATGATGAGTATATGGACCAGTACCACCTGATGGTACAATCGTCATACTTCCATTGGCATTATTTCGGCAAGTCACATTATCGAATTGAGAAACGACAGCACCTAAAGCAGTCGGTTGTGAGATCAACACAGATTGCTGGCTGGTACAACCATTCACGTCTGTTGCAGTGACAGTATAATTTACCGGACCTAATCCGCTGGCAGTAGCAGTTGTTTGTCCGCTTGGTGACCATGAGTAAGTATAAGGAGAAACTCCACCTGTTGATGTTGCAGTAGCAGTACCATTTGACGCACCAAAGCAGGTAACATTTGTCGAACCTGAAATGGATGCAGAGACTGATGTCGGAGGTTGGGTTAAAGTAGTTGATGCAGATTTGGTGCAGCCGTTTGCATCTGAAACAGTAACAGAGTAAGTATTGGCCGCAAGACCGGTAGCAGTCTGAGTTGTTTGTCCTGAAGGATTCCACAAATAGGTATATGGAGTCGTACCACCGCCGCCAGTAGCTGTAATTGCTCCGGTTGATGCTCCATTACATGCGACATTGAAACCTGAGAAAGTCGGACTTGAAACAGAAGCTGTAATGACAGGCACATTTATGATGAATGAATAAGTTTGTGACCCAGCATAAGGACAAGCATTATCCCGAACGATGACGATGAATGTATAAGGTTGAGCGCGTGCATCAGCTAGTGTTGGAGTCCAGTTGAAAGTACCTACCGGCAACTTAGCCCCTACAGTATTAAAAGTTGCAGTAGAAATTGAATTGTTCCATGACATTACTACTGTATCTGCTGCATTGGGATCAGCAGAACTTACTGTGAAGTTGATTGTTGAACCCGGACAGACTGTTGCTTCAAAAGTTCCTGTTCCGTTGATCCCTGTTGAAGTAGGAAGAAAATTCGGGTTACAGATCCTTGTCAGAAACTGCATATCACGGATCGCACTTCCGATCAATACTCCGTTGCGATATTCCCTCACCATGATTGCACAAACACCTATTTCGCCATTTACAGTAGGGAACATGGTTATATCTCCGTTTGTTCCATCCAGAGTAACGGCAGGACTTGAAGTGAGTGGACTGGTACTTGAAAATCCCGGATTGAAAGTTACGGATCCAACTGTATTGGTAGAAGTATTGAAGGTTTTCGGTGTAATGAATGAATAAACCAAAGAATCACCATCAGGATCAAACACACCATGATTGTATGTGAAGCTCTGGTTCACACAAATCAATGCAACAGGAATGTTAGTGAATTGAGCTGAATTATTTCTTGGAGCAACCACATTGTTCAATGTTGCTTCGATATACATATTGTCAGAACATGGGTTATTCAAAGTAGTAATCGCGCAGTTTCGGCAACACACAAAAAAGCTCATGACCCAGTCCGTACATTGCTGGGGTAAGGTTATGTTGTTTGAATATACATAACGCTGATACCCGGCGTTTGCTGAACCGGAGCTTGTACATTTTGTAATTACCGTCCGGCATGGAAATGTGATTTCCTGTCCGGTTCCGGCATCTAAATTCAATGTATAGTTCTGATTTCTCGAACAAGATGTAGACTTAGCATTCAATGTAATTGTTGCCGGTGCAGCAACACCTTCACAATCTCTGTAGAATGACACAGTAACTTTAAATGTATTTCCACTGACCCATGTATACTGAAGATCGGCACCGGACGAATGCGTAGCAGAAGCTTGAAAAGAAGAAAATGTAGCAAACAAGACGACAACGATAAAGATCAACCGGGAAAGAATGCGTCCGTAAAATGTAGTTTTTTGAATCATGAATTTGTGTGTTAAAAGACAGAACTGTCCATTTATAATAAGTTGGAAAGTTCATAAAACTTAAGGCTCTCCTATCCCCTGACACATTAATCATTTAAACACACTTTTCAACATTTTTCTCTCTAAAACCAGACACTTTTGGGCAAAAAAAAGACCGGATAGACCGGTCTTTTTCTCAACTTATTTATGATTTTATTTCGCAATTGAAACCACTTTGAACTCCGTTCTTCTGTTTGCCTGATGTTCTTCTTCAGAGCATGCGATATTATTAGAACAGCGGTTCACCAATTGAGTTTCACCATAACCTTTTGCAGTGATCCTTGACTGACTTACACCTTTAGAAACGATGTAGCTGACAGCCGCCTCCGCACGTTTCTGTGAAAGAACATCGTTGTATTTATCATCTGCACGCGAATCTGTGTGAGATCCTAATTCAATACTGATAGCCGGATTCTCTTCCATGATCTGGACAAGGTTATTGAGTTCCAAAGCAGCATCCGGTCGGATATCCCATTTATCAAGATCGTAATAGATATTTTTCAAAACGATAGGTTTGTCCACAATGATTCGTTCCAGTTCCAGTTTTAACTTCACAAACATATTCTCACTTCTGATCTTTCCAACAGTGGTCACTGGTTCAGTATTTGTGAAGTATCCGTCTTTAGTTCCAACAACATTATATGAAGTTTCAGGATTCAATTTGAAATAGAATTTCCCGTCAGGTCCTGTGATCACACTTTCCTTTTTGTTGGTAATTGTATTTGTCAATTCAACTGTTACACCTGCAACCGGTTCCTGTGTGGTTTTATCCACTGCAATTCCTTCAAGCGAGAAGCGGAGATCGTTGATTGTAAAAGTGTACAGGTTATCCTGCATGGTATTCTTTGCATTCCTGTTACTAGACAAGATTCCGGCAGTGCCGCTGTCATTTAAAGCAACTCCAAAATCATCGAAACTGGTATTAAGCGGATAACCCATATTGCGGGCTTCCTTCCAGGAATTCTGATCTTTCCCACTATAGAAAATATCCAGTCCACCCATATTATAATGGCCTTCAGAACTGAAATAAAGAATTGAATCTTTCCAGATCATCGGGAACATTTCATTATAAGGTGTATTGATATTTGGTCCCAGATTTACAGGTTTACTCCAAGCATTGTTCATTCTTTCAACAACATAAATATCAGTTCCACCTAACCCTCCTGGCATATCACTGACGAAGTACATTTTAGATCCATCAGCATTCAAAGCCGGATGGCCAGTACTGTATTCTTTGCTATTGTATTCAAATTCCGAAAGTCCAGTCCATGAAGTATCTTTCTTAACAACTCTGAAGATCTTAAGATCAACAACATCTTCTGAAGATTTCTCTACTTTCTTTTTCACATAGTTATTTCTTGTGAAATACATTGTATCACCTTTTGAACTGAAAGTAGCAGGACCATCATGATAAACACCATTGATCTCACCTATAGGAGTTGGATTTGCAAAACCGCTTTCCAGATTTCCTTTTGAATAATACATTTCAAGAAACGGGCGACCGGTCCAGGCATAATTCTTTGCTTTTGAATTTCTGTCGCTGGTGAATGCAATACCATCCTTGTACCATACCGGACTGAAATTACTTTGCCCTGAATTCAGGGAAGATGATTGTATCGTGTATTTAGCAGAATCTTTTTGCCAGATCTCTATACTGTCACAGCTTGACTTCAATTTCGCAACTGCCTGGTCGTTTGGATTTGCCTGCAGATACAATTCAAAATATGAACGGGCTACAACATATTTTCCGCTTCTCATAAGAAGCTGGCCATAACGCAATTTATGGATCGGTTCAGCTTCCGGGAGTAAAACCACCTTGGCATACTCTTCTTCTGCTTTCTGAAGATTGTTCATCTTCCTGTAGCTTTCAGCAAGATTGATCCGTGCTGCTGCATTCTCTTTTTTGCTAAGGCCTTTTTGATATTCTTCAATGGCCATGCTATAAGCAAGGTCTTTATAAAGACGATTTCCCTGTCTAAGATGATAACTTGCGCAGCCGGTTAAAAGAAAAGCAGCAGCCAGGAGAGCAACAGACAATAATTTTTTATTCATTCGATGGTGTTTTTACAAGCTTTGTTAATGCAATGTGTGATATTACAAATAATTAGAAGTAGCGTGGTGTTTTAACTTTCATGATATCATATCCGAAATCATAACCGATCATGATCTCATGCGAGCCTGATGAATAGTTTTTCATATCAGTTGTGGTAAAATCATAGCTATATCCTAATCTGAATTTCTTTGTCAATTGCAATTCAAGCAATGCAACAAAACTGTCTCCCGTACGATAGCTACCTCCTACCCAAAGAACCTGTGCAAGTAAAAAATTCACATTAAAGTCGGCTTCAACAGGAGCATTCTGAACATATTTCACAAGCACACTTGGCTTGATCACCACATCCGGATTCACTTCTATTGCAACACCTGCAGTAGCAAAATAATGGCGCACCTGATTAGGAACAACATTTCCACTCATATTTAAACTAAGTACTTTCGTGGTATCATAAGAAATGACATTCGGAACAGAAACGCCAGCATAAAACTTGTCTGTATACAAATATGCTCCGGCTCCTAAATTCGGAATAAACTTACTTGTTTTATCTCCTGCAAAAAGCGGATCGTTAGAATCCCAATAGATGAGATCACTGTTTTTATAACTATAATATCCACCCCCTGCTCTTAAGCCAAGACTCAATTTCATCTTCGGTCCAACCGGAAGATGATATGCAGCATTAAGGTAGGCATCTGTACGGTCAGTAACTCCGATCTTATCATGACTGATAGATGCTCCCCAACCGAATTTTGTTAAACCTACCGGTCCATGCAAAGAAGCCACCTGTGTAGTTGGTGCACCTTTGAAATCGACCCATTGCTTACGGTAAAGTAAGGTTGCCATCATATAGTCCTTACTTCCTGCGTAGGCAGGGTTCAAAAGTAAATGATTGAACATGTACTGGCTAACTAAAATGTCCTGCTGACAATAGCCGGCTACACTAAAAAACATCAGCAAAGCTGAAATGTAAATCCTCTTCATATTATAGATTTTTTGTGGCTTCAATTTTATAGATTAATTTTTACGAAGGTCAACGTAAGTACTTAGCTTGATCTCTGTGTTCTTGATTTCCAGGATCACGAAGTAAGTTGCTTCCGGCAATTCATTTCCGCTGTTATTCTGACCCTTCCAGTCAGTATTTTTATAGTCCTCTTTTGTATAAACTTCATTCCCCCAACGGTTGAACACTCTGAATACATTTAAAGGATAACCTTCAATGCCTTTGATTTCATAACCGTCATTATAAGTGTCACCATTTGGTGTAAAACCGGTTGGTAATTCAAGTTCACATGCAATGTCATAATAAAGTGAAGTTGTATCAGATGCTGTACAAACACCATTGACAACTGTCCATACAAGATTATTCAAACCAAGATGCAGATTATTGACTTCTGTATTTTCTATTGTCGGATCTACAAAAGTTGCTGTTGCATTGGTATCAAGAAAATAAACACTCCACTGACCTGAACCTACGAAAGGTGAGACCGCTACTACTTCTCCCTTGTTTTCACAAGCGATATCAAAAGGCCCCGCATCTGCAGTTACTGGTTCATCGACAATGAATAATAGTGTATCAGTATCGACACACTGACTGTTTACAATTGTCCAGATAAGTTCGTTAGTTCCGTAAACACTAGCATTGGCTGTTGCATTATACAACGTTGAATCATTGAATGTAACAGGAAAACCTGACCAGTAACCTGTGAAAGTTGAAGGTAGATTTCCATTCAATTGAGCAGAACCAAAGTCACAGATCTGAACATCGTTTCCAGCGATTGAGAAAATGGAATTGTTATACGATATCGTAATAGTTTGTGAAGCCTGACAAGTACCATCCGATACCGTCCAGGTTAAAAATGTTTGTCCCGGATTTAAATTGAATACCATAGCATCTGGATCAGTTGAGCTGCTGAAGGTCACACCACCTGTTGATGTCGACCAAACCCCGGTTGTTCCGGGAGCCAAATTAGCATCTAACTGATATGAATCTGCATCATTACAAATCGATGTACTAACACCAGCATCAACAGGTATTGCCGGAGGCTGGGAAACACTGATTGTTAAAGAAGAAGTACAACCTGCCCCATCCGTTACAACAACAGTATATGGACCGGCATCAATATTTGTAAGGTCTTCGGTAAACGCTTCGCCCTGATTCCAGTTAAATGATAATGGGTTACTGCCTGTTGTCGTAAGATCGATTGAACCGTCATTACTTCCATGACAAGTTGCATTTACTGTTGAGACAACAAGAATGTTTATCTGAGTATTTTCCGTGATCACAGTTGAAGTTGTAGCAGTACATCCGTTCGTATCAGTAACTGTTACAACATAAGTATCAGGAGGTAAATTCTGAGCAATTGAATCGTTGCCACCTACCGGTGACCAGGAATATGTATAAGGACCTGTTCCGCCGGCCGGAGAAACAATTGCCCGGCCATTGTTTTCGCCAAAACAACTTGCGGTGCTTGAAAGCAGATTTACTCCAAGAACAGCAGGTTCTGTAATTACTATCGTTGTAAATGAAGAACATCCTGCAGAATCAGTTACTCCTGCAATGTATGTTCCGGCGCCAAGATTGGTAATGGTATCATTTGAAGCAGATCCATCCCATGTAAAAGTAAAAGGTGAAGTACCGCCCTGAGGGACGATGATCACTGTTGCATTTGAATTTCCATTACATGCAATTATCTGATCAATATTTACAGCAGGAGGTGGAATAGTAGTATTTGATACTGCTACATCAAGTGATGAAATACAATTATTTGTATCAAGAACTGTGACAGTATAGATTCCTGCTGGAACATTATTTAAAGTTGGTGTAGTTACTGAAAGCGTATCCCAGGTATAAGAATATCCCGGAACTCCTCCACTTACACTTACAGTGGCACTACCATCAGCAAGATTACATCCGGCAGGAGTACTGGTTCCGGTCAAGACAATTGCAGGTGGTGAAGAGACATTGGCGTTCTGAGTTGAAGAACATCCTACAGAATCAGTGACTGTTACAGTATAAATTCCCGGCGATAAATTAGTGGCAAGCGGACCTGTCTGAACGGGCACTGTATTCCATACATAAGTGTATCCGGGAGTTCCACCTGTTGCCGAAACACTTGCAAAACCGGTAGTATCCGTAAAACAATTCAATGTTGCAACAGTATCAACTGTTACCACAACTGAACTTGGTCCTGTTGCTACATCTACAGAATCTGTAACTGAACAACCGTTTGCATCAGTGATAGTAACAAAGTAGGTGCCTGCGGATAATCCACTGACAGTATCATTCAGTGTTGGCGGAACTGTATTCCAGCTATAAGTTAATGCACCGGTACCGCCTGAAGCGAATACTACGGCAAAACCATTACCGGTACACGGAGTTCCTGTTGAAAAAATACTATCAGTGATCACAGGAGGATCGACAATCGTTGTTGTTGCAGACGCAGAGCATCCGCTCACACTGTCAATGACAGAAACAGAATAATTTCCTGCTGATAATCCGGTGATTGTTTGAGTGGTTTGTCCTCCGGGTGTCCACAAAAACGAGTAATTACCCGTCGGACTGGTAGTTAATGCAGTTGCAGTACCATCTGCCGCTCCATTACATGAAATATCAGTTGTACTGACACTTTGAATTGGAGTATTGACATATATATTGAAAGAATAAGTCTGATATCCATTACTTGGACAAGCATTATCGGTAACAGTAACGGTAAATGTGTATGGTAAAGTACTTACATTGACAGATGGGGCTGTCCAGCAAAATTCTCCGGTAGGAAAAGGGAAACCGGTAACAGTGAATGTTGCTCCGGCAATACCCTGATTCCAGGTCATTGTAACGACCTGATTAGAATCTATATCATCCGAAAAAATATCAAAGCAGAAAGAAGTTCCCGGACAAACGGTTGTATCTCTGGAATTGGATCCGTTTATTCCGGTGGCTGTAGGAATATTATTTGTACACGGAGTGATATAAATTTCCATATCACGCACCACACTTCCGATCAATACACCATTTCTGTATTCCTGTACGAGTACGGAAAGAACACCAACTTCCTGTTGAGTTGGAGTAAAGGAAATATCTCCTGTTACTGCATCTATTGTTACACCTGTAGAAGATGTTATTGGATTAGTAGCTGAAAATCCCGGTAAATAAGGGATCGGGCTATGGAATGAATCGCTGGTCAATGGATCCACAAGCGAATAAACAAGAGAATCTCCATTTGGATCGATCACACCGTGATTATATGTAAAGGGTTGCCCGACACAAACAAAGGCAATCGGAATATTTGAAAATACAGGTGAAGAATTACAAGTGATATTCAGATTATCAAGTGTGGTCTCAATGTAAAGACCGGGATTCGATCCTTCTACACAAGGAGTCTGCTGCACCATAGTTGTGATATCACAATTCCGGCAACAGTACTCCCACCCTATGATCCAGTCATTACACTGTGCAGGAAGGTTTACTATCTGTGAATAGATATATTGTTTAATGCCGGGGTTTGGGGAATTCGGATCTGTACATTTTGTTGTTTGTGATGGACAGGGATAAGCAATCTCCGAACTATCTTCTACAACCAATGTCTGTTGAAACGACTGTCCGCAACTGGCTGATGTAAAATCCAGATAGACTTCAGAAAGTGCTTGTGAACCTGCACAGTCTCGATAAAATGTCAATTCTATTCTATAAGAATTTCCACCCAGACAGGTATAGGAAATATCTGCTCCTGCCATGTGTGTTGCAAATGCTTTTCGAGGTAAGATCCCAAGAGTAGCTGCAATCGAAATAATCAAAATGAGTCTGCGAAGGAAAGGACGCATACTACTGTGGGTTTCACTTGTTTGAGTAAAAGTCAGCATAGGGTTAAGAGAATTAACTGTAAGAATTATCGATTTTTTACTCGAATCGGATGAAAAATGTTCCAAGAATCAAAAAAAAAGGGCAATAATTAACATTAAAGGCCAAAAAACTAATGTAAGAAGAGTTTGAAAAAATATTTGTCAGGTGGAATTGTTTAAAAAAATGGCATTCTCGATCAACATAAATAAAATAAACAAGATCGCCTATTCGCAAGAAGACCACGGAATTGATCCGTGGTCTTCTTGTGTACCGATAGTTATCGGGATGGTGCTCTATCTATTTTTCTATCTTAATAAGACAGGAATGGAAATCACTTACATAATTGTTGGAGAAGGAATATCTTCTTTATGAATTGCAAAATTATCTTCCTCCTCTTTGTATTTAAGTATTTGCTCTAAAGCATCAGGAACGACATCACTACAGATTACTATAAAAGCACCTTTCTTTGCATTTTTGATTGCATGATCGATCGCTTCGGATTCTTTCGGAATGATCATCACTTTCTTTTTCGGATCATCCGTTTGAATACCTTTCATCATAAGATCTATGATCTCTGATTCACTTCGTCCGCGCAGGTTTTTATCCTGACGGATGATGATCTCATCAAACATCTGTGAAGCAACTGTTCCAAGTTGAACGATATCTTCGTCTCTTCTGTCCCCTACTCCTGCAATGATTCCAACCTTCGGTTTAGCTTCTATCCTGTCAAGGAACCTGGCTATCGCCTGGAATCCGGCAGGGTTATGTGCATAATCGACCATGACATTGAAATTGCGGAACTGGAACATATTCATCCGGCCCGGTGTCTGTGTCGGTGAAGGGATAAATGTTTCAAGCGCCAACCGGATATCATCTACTTTGAATCCACGGATAAATCCTGCCAGTACAGCCGGAAGAATATTCTGGATCATAAACACAGCTTTACCGGAAAACGTCAACGGAATATTGATCACTTTATCAATTCTGATCTTCCATGTTCCTTTACAGATCGTCACATAGCCGTTTTCAACAATGGCTGCAAGTCCGCCGCCCTCTGTATGTTTTATTATACGTGGATTATTTTCATCCAGACTGAACAATGCAACATTGCCTTTTATGTTTCTGCGCATATCATAGACCAGATCGTCATCAGCATTCAGAATGCAGGTTCCTTCCGGAAGAATACTTTCAGCTACAACACTTTTTACTCGAGCCATTTCTTCAAGAGTATTGATATCTTTTAATCCAAGATGATCGGCAGCAACATTCGTAACGATACTGATATCGCAATTATGGAATCCGAGTCCGGCTTTAAGTATACCGCCACGCGCACATTCAAGTACAGCAAAATCTACTGTTGGATCGCGGAGAACAAATTCAGCACTCAGCGGACCGGTGCAATCACCTTTTTCCACCATTTGATTCTGAATATAAATTCCATCAGTTGTAGTGAAACCTACTTTATGTCCCATTGTTTTTACAATGTGAGCGATCAACCGTGTTGTTGTCGTTTTTCCATTTGTTCCCGAAACAGCAATGATAGGAATACGTGCTGTACTTCCGGGTGGATAAAGCATATCGATGACAGGTTCAGCCACGTTACGAGGCAGGCCTTCTGCAGGAGCTATGTGCATACGGAAACCAGGTCCGGCATTTACTTCAAGGACAGCCGCTCCATTTTCATGAAGAGGTTCACGGATATCAGGACTCATGATATCAATACCGCAAATATCGAGTCCGATGATACGGGCAATACGTTCAGCAAGAAAAACATTGAACGGATGTACGATCTCTGTAACATCAGTTGAAGTTCCACCGGTAGAAAGATTGGCAGTCCGTTTCAGGTGAAGTTCTTCTCCTTTTGGAATTACAGATTCAAGTGTGAGATTTTTTTCCTGCAACATTGCAAGAGTAGTATCGTCGATCTTGATCGCAGTCAGAACTTTTTCATGACCATATCCACGGCGCGGATCGCTGTTTACAATATCGATGAGTTGTTGTACGGTATGTACACCATCACCTGTGACCATTGCCGGAGTACGTTTAGCACCGGCAATGAATTTATAATTGACAACCAATAAACGGTAATCATATCCGGTGATGAATTTTTCAACGATCACACCACGTGATACTCGTTTCGCAAGTGTAAGAGCTTCCTTCGCTTCTTCCCAGTTCTGTACATTGATAGTTGCACCACGACCATGATTACCACCTACAGGTTTGAGGACAATCGGATAACCAATTCTTCTTACTGCGGATTCAAGATCTTCTTCATCATATACGACCCGGCCGCGAGGAACAGGTATGGAAGCTGCTTCCAGTAAATTTTTTGTTTCTTCTTTATCACATGCCACTTCAACTGCAATCGATGAAGTTGTGCTGGCAACAGTAGCCTGGATGCGATGTTGATTTTTACCGTAGCCAAGTTGAACAAGTGAATGTTTATTTAATCTTATCCAAGGAATTTTTCTCTTGATCGCTTCATCAACTATAGAACCTGTTGAAGGACCCAGACGGTCATCTTCACGGATCTCACGCATGCGTTGGATATCATCGGCAAGATCGTAATGAATATTTTTTACCAGAGCATCGGCTATTCTGACTGCAGCTTTAGCAGCATAGATCCCGACTTTCTCTTCCATGTAATTGAAGACAACATTATACACTCCATGCTGGCCTGTGCTACGGGTACGTCCAAAACCACAATCCATTCCTGCAAGCGTTTGGATTTCCAGGGCAAGATGTTCTACAACGTGACCCATCCAAGTACCTTCCTTTACTCTTTTGAAAAATCCGCCAGCGTGTCCTTCAGAACATTCGTGTGAATACATAGAAGGAAAAACTTTTTCCAGTCGTTCAGAGAATCCTGCAATCTTGTTAGTAGGTAAATCTTCAAGCTCTTCAATATCTAATTTCATCACAACTAATTTGTGACGACGTATAGACCAATAATTCGGGCCTTTCATGACCCTTATGTCAAGTATATTCATAAAGTGGATTTTTGTGGTGGATTTCCGTATCAAAGTAGCGAGATTTTATGAAATTCCAAAAAAAAGTTTAAAAAATTTAAAAAAAGGGGGTTGAAGTGTTAGAAAAAGAGTGAATAACTGTGATATAAAGCCTTCCCAAGAGCGCATGTATTCCTATATTTGCCCACTGTTTAATAAATATTAAATTTATATGATTCCTAAGGGAAAGCTTATCTCCATTGGTGGAGCGGAAGACAAAGGGACTGAACCGGAACCGAATTTTACTCAAAAGAATAATCTTAATTTTTTTGAATTACAGATACTCAGCAGAATCGTAAGTGAAGCCGGTGGTCATGATTCCTATATTGAAGTGATCACGAGTGCTTCTTCAATACCTGAAGAAATTGGTCAGAATTATCTGGATGCGTTTAAGAAATTAGGCTGTACGAATATCCGTGTGATGGATATCCGTAAGCGAGAAGATGCAATGCAGCCTGAAATGATCGATAGAATAAAAAAATGTCACAGCGTTATGTTCAGTGGCGGAAACCAACTACGGCTTTCTTCCATTTTCGGCGGGACTGAATTTCTTGAGATCCTGACCCACCGTTACATGCATGAAGAAACTTTCATCATTGCAGGAACAAGTGCCGGTGCAATGGCTATGTCGAATACTATGATCTATCAGGGTAGCAGTTCAGAAGCTTTATTCAAAGGAGAGGTAAAGATCACTACCGGACTTGCGTTTATAAAAGATGTGATCATTGATTCACATTTTGTAACAAGAAACAGATTCGGCAGATTGACGCAAGCTGTAGCTGCCAATCCATCATGCATCGGTATCGGACTTGGTGAAGATACGGGAGTGTTAATTTCAGAAGGCCGTTATATGGAAGCAATAGGTAGCGGATTGATCATTGTGATCGATGGTCACAACATCCGTCATAACAACATTGCAGATCTGAAAGAAGGTTCTCCCCTATCCATTGAAAACCTGACCGTCCATGTGATGGCAAAAGGAAATCATTATGACTTGAAGTCGAGGAAGTTTTATTCGGAGGTTTTTGTAAAGTCGTAAATTGACTTTCGTCTTACGAAATAAAAGAATTTGAAATAAAACGTTAAAGGGGTTTAAGGTGTAGACAGACACCTTAAACCCCTTTAACGTTTAAACTATTTTACCTTGATGAATCAGCTCCCTTATTGTTTAATAAATTGTTTGGATGCTGTTTTATCATCAATTACAACGCGCACTATATATAAGCCGTTACGATAGTCAGAAGTATTAAGTTCAATTCTGTTTTTAGAAAGTGATTCTGTTTTAGAATAAACAATTTCACCGAGAGAATTAACTATTTGTACGAAAACTTTCTTATTGATATAATTTTCGGCCAAGGTAATGTTAAGTTTACCTGATGATGGATTTGGATACAAACCAAATTTAAAATCACTGATTTGATTAATTCTTGTAGGTAAGAGAATTTGAGTAACAGCTGTGTTAGTAATTACAGGCGGATTAAAATCAAAATAAATTCCGGCAGTATTTTCAATATTGTCTCCATCAGAAAGGTTTGCAACAGGTTTAACTTTGTAATGAATAAAACCATGGCTCATCGGCTCATTAATATTACTATCTGCAAGAAGGATATTTGAGAATGTAAAGGTCATTGTACGAGTCAATGGTTGAAAATCCACTACTGCAGGATGACTTGATTCTATCATTGAGAAAGTAGACATATCAAACATCGAAGACATTGTATCACGAACTACAACAGTAAAGGCTGTATCATTACCTGTATTCTGGAATCTTATAACGTAATTCAAGAAAGGAACATTCGGGAATTGGTTTGTATAAATTTTGTCAATCGAGACCGCTTTATCATTTGGATCAAATGATCCTGTTGTGAGTCCAGTCCAGATAGTATTATTATCAGCTGGGTACTCATCTGTTACGCCTACTGAATTTTCAACAGATGCAGTTGTAATGATATTTGTTCCAATTGGAGTTGTTGGATCTATTGTTGCATAGATCACAATGCTACCTGCCTGATTTGGTTCCATTAATATATTATACCAAATCAACGTATCGCCATTGATGAGATCCGGTGAAACAGAAGCACTGTCAAAAGTCAAATTGGTATCAAGAACCAAAATAATCGTTCCACTATCATTTGCAGTAGCAACATTCTCGTAGCTTAACATATAAGATACAGAAAAGCCTGGTCTGAATCTGGTTAAGGCAATTAAATCAATCTGAAGATCAACAAGACCTGGGATTGGAGCAGCGACAAAATCTTTTCCGGAATCTGTTGTATTCAACAAAGTAAATGAAGAGGTATGATATGTTGGAGTTACCGTGTAATATTGTTGCACTACAGGCGAATAGGAAAATGTACCGGTGTCAGCAATTAAAAATTCATAATTACCTGATGAATCTGTAAATGCAAAATAGCTGTTAATTGTATCAGAAACCAATCGGTTAGAAAGTGCCTGATCACCTGCATCAAAAATTGTATTACCATTTATATCCACATAATACTGTCCACTTACAACATTATAATTATTGGTTAATTTGGCGATCCAAATATCCCAATCACCATAATTTGAATCAACATTAAAATCTAAAGATTTAGAATTTCCGGCAATCAGATAACTTCCATTTCCATCAGGAATAATGGAAATAGCATAATCAGCAGAACTACCACCATATGAAGCACTCCAGATCTTGGATCCTGTGATCATATCAAGTTTTATTACAAAGTAATCCCACCAACCGAAGTTTCCAATAAAATCACCATCGGATGACATTGAAGTTCCACCAACGATCAAATTCCCATCGAGATCTTCAAAAATATCATAACCATCTTCGAAATTGGTACCTCCTACAGACTTCTGCCATTGAAGAATTCCTAGATCCGAAAATTTGACAACATAACTATCACGCCCACCGTGATGATCAGTAACTAAGGTATCGCTCGATAATGATAGACCAACCATTGCAAATCCTCCATCTGAAGTCTGGGTAATACCGGTACCCCAATCATTCCCCATTCCACCAAAGCACTGATTCCATAAAAGAGTACCGTTACTATCAATCCGTACAGCCCAGTAATCACTTCCACCGTGATATGTGGTAATTATACTGTCGCTTGAATGCGTGTAGCCACCAATTATTGCTCCCTGATCTGCTGTAAGGAAAATGGAATTGGCCCAATCTAAAGAAGACCCACCGTATGACTTTTCCCATAATATGGAACCGGAGAAATCTGTTTTAAATACCCATACATCTGAATATCCATTCTGCACTGTAACCATACTATCGTTTGATGAAGTAGTGCCGGCAACCATGAAGCCACCTTCGGCTGTTTCAACAAAAGAATAAGAGCGGTCCTCAGAATAACCACCGTAATTTTTTATCCAGAGAATATTTCCCTGTCCGTCCATCCGAATGATCACTATATCATAATCAACTGTTCCAATGTGTCCTGTAAAATCACCATCAACCGATGAACTGAATCCACATACAGCAACTCCACCATCGCTGGTTGAAAGAATTGAACATCCTTCATCAGTATCAGAGCCACCAATAAGTTTAGACCACAATATTGCTCCTGACGAATCACAACGCATGACCATGATATCTTTACCACCATGCGCCCCAGTTACATCAAGGTCATTTGACTGAGATGTTCCAACGAATACAAAACCATCGTTAGTTAAGGCGATGCAACGATCTACTCCGTCATAATCATTATCAAAATTTCCCACTTCATCGCGAAGACTTCCACCATAGTTTTTTTGCCATAAAAGCGCCGGTTGGGAAAAAGTTAATAAAGAGCCAAATAGAAATACCGAAAGCAGAATACTTTTTTTCATATATTAATTGATTATGGGATAGTTAAAAATAAAGCTCCAAAGAGGCGAAAAATAATTTGCTCTTATTCTCAACAGAGCAAAAATAAAACAATTCTTCAATAATCAAACAAATTATATGCTTTGATTATTAACTTTGCCATCTCAATTAACAGCATTATGTGTGGAATTTCCGGCTTTTATGATGAAAGTATAACAAGTAACGATGCCAATCGACTAATTTATCAGATGTTGGAATCAATAAGTCATCGTGGACCAGATAACAGGTCAGTACTAACAGAAAATTCCTTAACGCTTGGTCATAACCGCTTAACCATCATTGATCTCTCAGACACCGCAAATCAGCCAATGGTTAAAGGCCATCTGAAGATAGTATTTAACGGAGAAATTTACAATTATCTTGAGATCAGAAAAGAACTAATAGCTCTGGGATATCATTTCGTTACTAATGGAGATACGGAAGTTATTCTCAATTCGTATCTGGCCTGGGGAACAAAATGCGTCACACGTTTCGTTGGAATGTGGGCCTTCGCAATTTGGGATAGCAATGACAAATCACTTTTCTGCAGCAGGGACCGGTTTGGAATTAAACCGTTTCTATATATCAGTGAGTCCAACAAATTTTATTTCGCCTCAGAATATAAGCCATTAAAGTTTTCACCACTTTATAGCAATGATCTTAACCTGAATCAGATCAAAAGAGGCTTACAATTAGGTTGGGTAGTTTATCAGGATGAAACATACTTTTCAAAAATCAAAGCTTTGCCGGAGAGTTCAAATCTGATTTTTAAAAACGGAAAGGTAGAAATTGAGAAGTACTGGGAACCGGATTTAATGGTAAAATCAGATCTGACATTTGAAGAAAAGCGAGAAAAATTTTCCGGAATGTTTTCAGACAGCATCGATCTGCACATGAGAAGCGATGTAGAAGTTGGAGCATGCTTAAGCGGAGGACTCGATTCATCATCCATCACTTCAATGGTTGGTAAAAAATACCCTGATGTAAAATTTAAAACATTTACTATTTTTTATCAAGAAGAAAATGCAGTTGATGAAAGACCATGGGTCAATAGCGTAATCGAAAAGTATCCTCAAATCTCAAACTACACTTATTCTCCGGTGAATGATGATCTGAGAGAATGTTTTCATAAAATGTGTTTTCATCTGGATGCTCCTACTAACTGGTCATCAGATATTTCACAATACTATGTTATGCAACTTGCAGCCAAGCATAAAATGAAAGTATTACTTGATGGCCAAGGTTCAGATGAATATCTGTCAGGTTACATGCATACTTTTTACAGGCAAATAGGAAACCTCACACACAATTTAAAAGTTGGCAAAGCATTAAATCTATTAAAAGATTACAAGTCACAACAAAATCTGGGTTTTGGAAAGACCTTCGATGTATTATTAAAATCAGGTTTAAGTTCAATGTTCAATGAACAACAATTGTATACTTTTGAATATAAATATTTCCAACCCTGGCTTTCTAAAGATAAAAGCAAAGAAGCACCATTCAATCTTGAAAATAAATCATCAAATAAAGTAGATAATTTTCTGTACCATCTTCTTTTCAATACACTTTTACCCTCTTTGCTTCATTTCGAAGACAGGAATAGTATGGCATTCTCAATTGAATCCCGGGTTCCATTTCTTGATCACCGATTAGTTGAATTTGGGTTGAGTTTATGTAATGAAGACAAAATACACAATGGCATCACAAAGTATATTCTGAGAGAATCAATGAAAGGAACACTTCCTGAAATGGTTTCAAACAGAAAAGATAAAAAAGGTTTTACTACACCTGGTGCCCTATGGCTGAGGACTGAAATGAAATTTTTAATTGAACAGGATTTCAGTAAACTTGAAATGCTTGATCAGAATAAAATTAAATTATTAATAAAGGAGTTTAAAGCCGGAAATGAAAAGTTAGCCCATATTTTATGGAGAGTCGGAGGATTAAACTATTGGCTGAACAATTTTGTTTAACTTTTTTCTTTTGCCCTTTTATATAAATAAACCGGCGCCCATTTTACCCACTTGTAAAAATTCTTTCCACTCCTTGTTTTTAAGACTTTAATTCCCTGACTAATTACTTCAGAATAAAAAGTATTTCTTTTGAATTCAGATTTTACCGGCAACAAAAGGGTATTCATGTCATTGAAAAATGTGCGACAATTTGCAATTTCATTGTATAAATGAGCATCACTTCCGGCAACAAATGGAATCTTGTGTTCCTTTGCAAGAGCAATTGCTTGTTCGTTCTTCCCTATTGGCACCCGGGCATTATAACCTTCTATAAGATCAATAGAAGAATAATTGATCTCATTTAACCTATGGCTATAAAATGGATGCACCAGAAGAACCAGCCCCCCTTGATTCTTGATCTGCTGTATTACTTCACTGAAATAATATGCTGTAACTTCTTCTTTGAGGTTCAGTCCTGTTATATCTCCTACTGAGGTCTTTACTTCAGAACCAACAATAACTTTAAAGTCTGAATCCTTATTCAGAGCAGCACATTCCAGACCACCCTGAATAGAATTATGATCACTGATCACAATACCATTTAGTCCTCTTTCCTTAGCTAATTGAAGAATCCTGGCAGGCTTCATAAGACTGTCATAAGAATGGTATGTATGTGTATGAAAATCTATCGCAAACATTACCTGGAAGTGATTTTTTTATAATAATGAACAAAGATATTTACAAATTGAAATAAATTCGGTTTTATATCATTCCACCTGAAATCTTTTTGTGAAATAAATAATGTCCTGATGATTCTGATAAAAGAGGATGGCCGCTCAAGAAAGTGAAACAATTCACCATTCAAAATCCATTGGAAAATAACTTTTTCTTTGTAATTATTGACCTCTGTGACTGCTTCTCCCCTTTTTTCCATTATTATGTATTCAGGGAAATCAACTCCTGAACATAATGCCAATTCAAGGGAGCCCCAAAATTTGGGATTGATCTCCATCAGATAGTATTTTCCATCAGAATTATCCTTTTTAAATTCCACCATTGCGACTCCATTCCACTTCAGATGGTCCAGAAGAATCATACCTGCTTCTTTCAGTTTATCGTCCGAAAAACTTTCTGCACAAACACTTGCTCCACCTGTTACAGGATATTCACGGATTCGATGATGCATAAAATATTTCATGCACTTCCCATCCTTATAATAAGCAAAAAAACCGTAGCCGTCACCTGAAATATACTTCTGAACAATCGGATTCACACCATTGAGGGATGATTTCATTTGACCAAATAGTTCCGCAGCCTGATCCGGATCATTTGCATACTCCACAATATTCTTTCCTGATTCAAAAGGAGCCTTGATAACTATAGGAAATTTAATTTCATTCTCATGAAAACTAGTTTCGGAATCTATCCGGTACGTTATGGGACAAGGAACATTCAGTGAATTTGCAAGTTCATAGGTCAGAATTTTATCAGAAGCAAGTTTAATATTAGAATAAGATGTAACAACTAAGTGAGTTAATTTTTTTATCTCTACCTGATTTTCTGCACACAATTGATAACTCTTAAATCCAACAGGCATTAAAACATCATACTTTGTTGCGGTCAATTCATTTATCAAAGCGTCGATGAAATCTTTACTCTTCTTTTTTGGATCAGGCAGAATAACTTTTTTACTGACATATTTAGAGTAAAACGCCAATGATGCCGCCTTATTTCCTGCAACATTTACCACATAGCCCTTCCTACCCAAATGCCTGACTATGGCAAGGGTATTCTGATTTTGTGCATCAAGTATGAGTACTTTCAAGATATTAGGTCACTTTAATTTTGCCAGTAATTTCTGTTGAGGTTTATAAAAATCAACACTTAATTTATTCAGATCATAACAAGTTAATTTGGTTTCTCTGAAGTGATTCAGTAAGGATTTGTACAATCCAATATAACCACCATATTTAAATTCAGAAAAGAAATTATTATGAAAGTTAAGACAAAAAACCGAATTCTCCAGATTTTCATTAATCCAAACAATCAACTCCTTTGTAACATTTCCAATATTCAATCTGTCTCTGAAAAATGTTCTATCCATTATATGCATTGGAACTTCCAGAAAATTGTAAGGACAATTTTGTCTGAGGTTAAAAGGAATGAAAGGTAAACCATAATTATTCCTTAAACCAAATTGCTCAGTAAATCCCAAAGATAGTTCGAATTTGATTTCTGAATTCTCTATCCGATCATATCCTTCAGGTAAAGTAAAATTCAGGAAGTGAAATCGATTCGAATTTATACCACTTTCCATTAGTGCCAATTCATCATTGATGCTGTCTTCTCTCAAACTTTTATGCAAGCCAGATTGAAAACCATTCGATTTAACGTTTGAATAATGTCGCTGCATTTCCCTGCTACTAAACGAATAATCTGCATTCATTTTATCCTTTTTCAGCAACCAGTAGAAAATTGATCTGAATTCGTATTCGCTTTCAATTTTCATTATTTTTTCAAAGTTCAACCAATCAGCTTTACCAATAATATGCCTGATTGATAAAGAAAGCAAATCATTAAATCTTCCTTTTCTCAAAGCAAACATTCCATCTTCCTTTATTGAACCATATACGCTGTCAATATCATGAGTTAACACAAAACCAGATTTTCTTCGAACCAAATTTTCATCTGATATTTTTAAATATTTCCTGACAAATGAATCAATGCATTCTTGTACATGATTGATTTTAATATTATCAAACTTTTTTTGGTAACTATTCTTGAATTCAAATCTTCCCAAAAAGTCCTCTGAAGAAGCATGATATTCCTGGATTGAATTAACGCAATAAAAAATCGTAGACAAATAATCGATCTCACCATTCTCATTTTTAATATAGCATTCATCGTGAAAATGATGGATGTGGTTAAATTTCCCGGCTACCAGATCTCCATAAAAACCAGAAGAGATCTTAACTTCTGAGTCCATATCAGAAGTCAGAACTAAACTTGCCTCATCTGGGTGTTGAACAAACTCAATTTCAAAGCCCTTATTAAAGGCGATCAATAACAAAGTATATTGATATATTTTCAACCCGTTAATTAGAGGAGATATATATACTTTCATATCTTATTGACCTAATAAAATTTTTACTAATTCTTCTGTCTGACTCTTTCTGGTATACTTCAATTTTGTAACCTGATTACCAGTTTCAGTAATACCAGACTTCCAATTATTGAAGTTAGTATTGATAAAATGAAGAATCTGATCATAATCATTTCTGTCAAACATTTTTCCAGAGTTAGACGCATTAAGAATTGCGGCAGCAGAACCTTGCACAGGTCCAAGTCCTACTATCGGCCTTCCACTTCCGATGTATTCGAATAATTTACCGGTGAGAATACCGTCAGCGCCGGGAATATCAGGAATAAAAAGAAGTAATATAGCAGCAGATCTCATGTAGTTAACAGCTGTTTGATGATCGACATGATCAATAAAAACTGTATAAGAACTTAATCCATATTGATCGATCAATTTTTGAATGATCGAACTGGATGTTCCAACCATCTGTAAAATTACTTTAAGCCCCGGATTCTCGTCAATGAATTTTCGAATAGCTTTAAATGCAATTCCTGGATTATAGTTATCTGCAATTGTTCCAACATAGGTGAATACAAACTCTTTTCTGGAAACCTCTATGTCTGAGAAAAAATCGCTTTCATCAAAACCGTTCGGAATAACATGAAATTTTTCCTTTCTCAACTTATCAGATTTCGAAAGAAATAAATCATTGATCGGTTCACTTACGCTGATTACTGCGTCAGCATTCTCAAGAACTTGCCGCTCATACACTGCATCTCTTTTCGCTGCAAATTTTGTATGCAGCAGATCGTGATAGTAATAAATATCTGTCCATGGATCACGCATATCAGCTATCCAGCGGATCTTATATTTCTTTTTCAATTCCAGCCCAACGAGTTGACTACTATGCGGCGGAGAAGAGATAAATACCGTATCGACATTTTCCTTTTCTATAACATCTGAAGCAGCTTTTACTGCAAACCGCACCCACCCTGTTCTTGCATCAGGGAGAAAAAAATTTCCTCTTATAAACCGAAGTGTTTTTTGAGTAATCGATTCTTTGTTATTATTAGCAAAGCCACCGTGAGGAATCGTCTCTTTCCCTTTCAAAGCTGACAGAATTTTCAAAGGTTCAAATGAACGTGTCCTGATCACTCGTACTTCTTCTTTGACTTCTTTTAACAATGTCTCATCAATGATCGGATAAGTTGCCTGACTTGGATCAACAGTAATTACGATAGGTTCAATTCCGAATTCAGGCAGGTATTTTACGAACTTCAAAGAACGTTGTACCCCTGCCCCGCCACTAGGTGGCCAATAATAGGTAATGATCAGAACCTTCTTCAAATTCTACTCCGCTTTTTTAGCTGACTGAATTTCTTTGTAGACAACTCCAAGGAAAAAGAGAATTAACAACATTGAACCAGCCAATGAAACTTTGCCACCTGTTGACACTACTTCCGGCTCAAACTTCCATTCCACCTGATGTTTTCCCGCCGGAATCTTCATTGCACGCAACACATAATCAGCACGTACATAGTCAACTTTTTTACCATCCACATAAGCATTCCAACCTTCATCATAATAGATCTCTGAAAAAACTGCAAGATGGTCACCGGAAGAATTCGATTCATATGTCAGGTGATTAGGCTTATACGATGTAAGTTTGATCGTCGATGCAGAATCGTTGACTGCACTTATTCCTGAAACTTTATCCGAAAAACGCTGATCAACAATGGCAGTAGTTTTTGGATTGAAATTATTCAGAGCTGCGATCTCTGCATCTGCATTAGGTACAACTTTCACCTCAGAAACAAACCATGCATTTCCAAGTGCGCCCGGATTAACCAGAGGCTGCGATTCCGGATTGTAAATAATATATTTTGCATTCAGCATATTCAAAGCTGATTGTCCACCCAGAACTTGCTGAAAGGAAGAATCAGGTTTTTGCAAAGCTGTTCTCAATAACGACATCTCCGGATTAAGTCTGTAATCGATCAGCTCTTTATATCTTTTCAACTTAGCACCATGATACCCACCAATCGATTGGTGATAATATGAAGTGCTGGCATCATTGAAGGTGTTAGCTGCAAGATTCAATACCCGATAACTCAACGTCGGATCTTGTTTTATACTTTGATCAGCAACTGTTTCAGGGAAAGGAGCACTGTTAACTGATTTTTTTACAAAAGAATCAGAATCCAGATAACGCCTATCGACACCAATAAGATCTATTGCGATCAGGGCAATCAATCCGTAAATAAAATATTCTTTCCTGAACCGGTATCTGGCGAATCCATAGATCAATGCGCCGGCGAGTATAAGTAGAATCAGGCTTCTTCCTGCATCACTGCTTACGATCTCTTCACGGGCAGTGGAAACTGCAGCAAAGAATTCATCTACGATCTGCGATGCATTCTGCTGACCTTTTACAGATGATGACACTTGCTCATATTCCCTGTCAGTATAAAGTCGTGTAAAAGTACCTGGTGATAGTTTTACAAGCAATACAAAACCGATCACAACACCCATACCCAGTAAGAGTTTTTTACGGTAGGTCGCAAAGAAATTTTCTTCTTTGATCATTTTATCGATCACGAGAACTGCCATTAATGGAATGGTTAATTCTGCGATGACAAGAATCGTAGTTACGGCCCTGAACTTATCGTATCCCGGGACATTATCCAGAAAAAAGTTTGTGAACGACATAAAGTATTTTCCCCAGCCTAAGAATATCGATAAGATAGTTGATACCACGATCCACCACTTAAGCGGTCCTTGAATGATCAGAAGTCCGACAACAAAAAGCATGACCAGAATGGCACCAATATATAATGGCCCACCGGTAAATGGCTGGTCACCGAAATATGAACCGAAACTTCCGACGTACTGCCGGTAATTTGAATCAACACTTTTTAGTACATCCTTATTGTTTGTCTGAATAGCTTCAGTTGCTCCACCTTTGAAATCCGGGATCAAAAAAGTAAAAGTCTCGCCTATTCCATAACTCCAGTCAGTAATGTAATCACGATCCAATCCTGTGGTCTGATTTTCTTTGTCAGCAGTCAATTCAGAAGGACCTCGAGTTGAATGCTCACCGTATTCCTGGGTAGCCCAGAGATTGGTAATGTTGGACGCCACAGCTAAACCGGCAACAACTACCAGTAAAGCCGATGCTTTAAAGAAGTCCTTGATCTTTTTTCCTATGACAGCTTCATACAGAAATACTCCTCCCAGAAGAACAGAGATCATCATGAGATAATAGGTGATCTGCAAGTGATTTGCATATAACTCCAATGCCAGGGCGAGTCCTGTAATTGAAGCTCCGAGCAATATCCGTCCTCTATAGGTCAGGATAATCCCTGCTATGACCGGAGCCATATATCCAATGGCATGTGCTTTTGAATTATGTCCGGTCCCGATAAAGAGGATAAAATAGGATGAGAATGCAAAACCGATGGCACCCAGGATGGCAACTCTTTTATCGATCCCCAATGTGATCAATAAAAAGTAAAAACCGGCCATCAGAAGAAATAAATAATTTGCAGGAGTCGGCAAACCCAGAGTAATGATCTTATCAATATATTTTACGATCATAAATGGATAAACAGCCGAGATCTGATACCCAGGCATTCCTCCAAACATTGAATTCGTCCAATAAGTAAATTCACCTGTTTTTTCCTGAAAGTCAGTGATCTCTTTCGACATCCCTTGCCAGTTGGCAATATCCGACTGTTTAAGTTCTTTTCCTCCCAAAAGCGGGGCGAAAAAGAGAAAAGTAAAGACAATAAAAGCCAGTATTGCAAGAACGTGTGGCAGGTATTTTTTCATGGATTTTCCTTAAAATTTGAAGCGAATATAGGAAATTATAAGGTATTAGAAAGGGGCAGCAACCTCAAGAAAAGGGTTAAAAGTTTGCAGGTTTCAGGTTCCATGTTCTAAAGATTGCAGGTACTAAACCTGAAACCTTCAACTTGAAACCTGTAACCACTATTTCACTTCCTCATAATCATCAAACTTATCATTCGGATTGATACGTGCTTTGGTATCGACGTATACCCGGCCCTCTTCTTTGCGTTGGCGATCCTGATCTTCCTGACGTTTCATAAAATCCTGTGCTGCCTGATTAAAGGCATTGTGTGCGCTGAAAAAAATGAATTTTCTAAGTGCTCTGAAAAGCAACATTAAAACAATGACTATTAAAATGAACTTTACCATGACTGTTGATTATCTTGACAGATATAGATTTCTTTCTGAATAAATTTTCTGGAAAAACTCATCGTTCAGATCGTCTATGAAATAAATGGCTTCGCCGGTAGATTTCATTTCCGGACCAAGTTCTTTATTTACATCGAGGAATTTGTCGAATGAGAATACAGGAACTTTTATTGCATACCCAACTTTCGTAGGATTGAATTTGAAGTCTGTTACTTTGTTTTCACCCAGCATTATTTTCGTTGCATAGTTAACATACGGTTCATCATATGCTTTAGCTATAAATGGAACTGTACGCGATGCACGCGGATTGGCTTCGATCACATATACCTTTTCACCCTTTATTGCAAACTGAATGTTGATCAGTCCGATCACTTTCATAGCTTTTGCAATCTTATGAGTGATATCTTCAATTTGTTTTATCACTCCATCGCTAAGATCGAATGGTGGTAAAACAGCATTACTATCACCACTATGAATTCCGGCAGGCTCAATGTGCTCCATCATACCAATGATGTATGAATTTTCTCCATCGCAAATGGCATCTGCCTCAGCTTCGATGGCATTTTGCAAAAAGTGATCGAGAAGGATTTTATTGTCAGGAATGTCGTGTAGGATCTTGATCACATGACTTTCCAGTTCTTCTTCATTGATCACGATCTTCATGCTTTGTCCGCCTAACACATATGAAGGGCGAACGAGTAATGGAAATCCGAGATCCCTTGACAGCTCCACACTTTGATCTGCATTTTCCACGACAGCAAACTTGGGATAAGGTATTCCAAGATCTTTTAACAAAGTGGAGAATCTTCCTCTGTCTTCGGCAAGATCCAGTGATTCGTAACTTGTACCGATAATTTTTATTCCATATTTATTCAGCTTCTCTGCCAGTTTCAAAGCAGTTTGTCCGCCTAACTGAACAATTACACCATACGGTTTTTCATGTTCAATGATCTCATAAATATGTTCCCAGAAAACCGGTTCGAAATAAAGTTTGTCTGCAATATCAAAGTCAGTTGAAACTGTTTCCGGATTACAGTTGATCATGATCGTTTCATACCCGCATTCTTTTGCTGCTAAAACACCATGCACACAACTGTAATCGAATTCAATTCCTTGTCCGATTCTATTCGGGCCTGAACCCAGGATAATGACTTTCTTTTTATCAGAGCTGATACTTTCATTTTCCTCATCGAAAGTGGAATAATAGTAAGGAGTCTTCGCTTCAAATTCGGCAGCACATGTATCAACCAGTTTCCAGACACGGCGAATATTTAGTTCACCACGCTTTTTGAAGACCTGGCTTTCAAGACAACGAAGTAAATGCGCAACTTGTCTGTCGGCATAACCTTTTTTCTTCGCTTCCATCAGAAGGTCGCGCGGAATATTTTCTACTGTATATTTTTCAATTTCTTTTTCAAGCTGAATAAGATCTTCGATCTGTCTTAAGAACCATGGATCGATTTTCGTAAGCTTTTGAATTGTGTTAAAACCAATTCCAAGTTTGAATGCATCGTAGATATGGAACAAACGATTCCATCTCGGACGTTCTAAGCTGTCGAGGATCTCATCTTTCTCACGGATCTCACGGCCATCGGCTCCAAGTCCGTTTCGTTTTATCTCAAGCGACTGACAAGCTTTCTGCAGTGCTTCCTGAAAACTTCTTCCGATTCCCATTGCTTCACCGACTGATTTCATTTGCAGTCCGAGGTGACGATCAGTTCCAACGAACTTATCAAAGTTCCAACGCGGAACTTTTACGATCACATAATCAAGTGTCGGTTCAAAGAAAGCGGAAGTATTTTTTGTGATCTGATTTTTTAATTCATCGAGGTTATAACCGATTGCAAGTTTGGATGCGATCTTTGCGATCGGATATCCGGTTGCTTTTGAAGCAAGCGCAGATGAACGGGATACACGCGGATTGATCTCAATTACGATGATGTCTTCTTCGTTATTCGGATTAACAGAAAACTGAATGTTACAACCACCTGCGAAATTTCCGATACCATTCATGCATTTGATGGCAAGGTCACGCATCTTTTGATAGGTAACATCAGAGAGTGTCATTGCAGGTGCAACTGTAATGGAATCACCTGTATGAATCCCCATCGGATCAAAATTCTCTATCGAACAAATGATGATGACATTTCCTGCAGTATCGCGGAGTAATTCTAATTCGAATTCCTTCCAGCCGCTGATCGATTGTTCGATCAACACTTCATGCAAAGGCGAAGCGTGCAGACCACGGTTCAATGCAGTATCGAATTCTTCTTTCGTATGAACGAATCCTCCGCCGGTTCCACCGAGTGTAAACGACGGACGAATTACCAATGGAAAACCAATTTCCTGTGCAATCTCTTTTCCTTCAAGAAAAGAAGTAGCAGTCCGGCCTTTACAAACTCCTGCACCAAGCTGAAGCATTCTCAAACGAAACTTCTCACGGTCTTCCGTCATGTTGATGGCGTCGATATCAACACCGACCATCCGCACACCGTATTTTTCCCAGATGCCTGCCTTCTGACAATCGATAGCAAGATTGAGGGCAGTTTGTCCACCCATTGTTGGTAACACCGCATCGATCTTATGTTTCTCCAGAATCTCAATGATCGATTTACGTGTCAGTGGTTTCAGATACACATTATCCGCCGTGACCTTATCGGTCATGATCGTAGCCGGATTGGAATTGATGAGCGTCACTTCAATGCCTTCTTCACGCAGTGAGCGCGAAGCCTGAGACCCTGCATAATCGAATTCGCAAGCTTGTCCGATAATGATAGGACCACTTCCAATAATGAGTATAGATTTGATGGAATTATCTCTTGGCATAACTGAATGTTAGAAGGTTAGAGACTTCCTGCCTTTTGGGCTAAAAAAGTCAGGCAAAAGTACGGGTTTTGTTTGTTCTTAATAGAGAATGTTATTGACAAAAAGACGAAATAATGAACGACTTTTTATTTCGTATTGCGGATTTCGGAATGGCGGCTATTTAACAGTTGCGAATTATAATTTTCTGCGGCTATTCTGCGAATTCTGCGCTATTCTGCGGGAAACAAATCTGAGTGCCAAAAAAAGGACTAATTTCACCCCGTGCGCACAGAAATTCAACTTGACGACAAGATTTTAGAGATTTTCACTTACGGAAATGGTCAGAAGAAAATGATCATATTCCATGGATTTGACAATGAAGCCACTGAATTTGAACCACTAAGTAATGAACTTACGGACTACACTCTAATTTCCGTGAATTTGTTTTTTCATGGGTCCAGCAAGGCATCGCAGAAATCTGTTGAAGTCGGATTAGACATTGAACAATTCAAAGACATTCACAAAATGTTAATGGATAAATTTCCTGCAGAGAAATACGATGTGATGGGATTCAGTCTGGGTGGCAGAGTTGCGCTTACGCTTTATCAGTTCATGTCAGAACGGATCGATCGTTTGATCTTACTTGCGCCGGATGGATTGAAACCGACAACGATGTATCGTTTTGTGACCAGGAATTTTTTCGGCAAAAAACTTTTTGAAAGAGTGATCAAAGATCCGCAGCGTTTGATCGCTTTTGGAAATGGATTAAAGAAAATAAAATTACTTGACGAAAAGAAGATTCGTTTTTTAAAATATTCATTGGAGAATCAGTTGCGGAGAGATAAAGTTTATAATGGCTGGATGATCTATCGTTTTATTATTCCTGATCTTTCAGAAGTGAAAAAGATCATTGCTGCAAACTACACCAAGGTCGATCTCTTCTTCGGAAAGCATGATGTATTAATGCCGCCATCGCTTGGAGAAAAATTCAAATCGGGATTAGGAAAAAATTGTACGGTGCATGTTTTGCCGACTGGTCATCAATTGATCTCTGAAAAAAATCTGGCTGCGATAGCACATTTGATAAAAGCGTAGAGAAAAATTCAGCAGTTCGTATTTAGCATGATTTATTTCTGCGCAAAATCTGCGAGTTCTGCGAGATCTGCGGGAAAAAATTTCTGTGTGTTTTTTCTCCCGCAGATCTCGCAGATTTTGCGCAAATGAATCCAAATAAAAAACGATGCTGACAAAATGCCGGCATCGTTCAACAAAAATAGGTATAGAGAATTATTTATTGTTCTTTTCGCTGGAAACAGTAAGTTTCTTACGTCCTCTTCTACGACGTGCAGACAGGATTCTACGTCCGTTAGCTGTGGCCATACGGGCACGGAAACCATGTTTATTTTTTCTTCTTCGGGTCGAAGGTTGGAATGTCCTTTTCATATTATTCAGTATTTACTCTAAAAACAGGACGGCAAAGGTAAGATTTATTTTAAATGCACCAAACAATTGAATTATTTTTCAATCAAAATATCAATCAAAATTTTCAACACTTAGAACACTAAAATTTAGCACAAGAACACAGATAAGAAGTAATTTCATTGTTAGTGCTTTTGTGCCAAAGACTCAGTGATCTTAGTGTTTTAATTTATTCTATAAAATTGAAATTCAGGCAGTTATATAAACAATTTTCTTCGTTTCAAAGAATTCATCCTCAAACCAATTGCTTATTTCAAACTCATCAGCAGACCGCCCGGAATCTTTAATTTCCTGAGTTAAATCGCCACCTTTCAACAAGATCCAGCCGTTCTGAAGGTCATTATTTCCACCTTTTTTGATCAGTTTAGTGGTCCAGTGAATGATATCCTTGACCGGGGCAACTGCCCTGCTGACCACAAAGTCGACATTCAGGTTGAGGTCTTCTGCCCTGTTCTTTTCCGCAGAAACATTGGTCAGTCCAATACCTTTCACCACTTCATTTACAACCGTAATTTTTTTACCGATTGAATCGACCAGATAAAATCTGACTTCAGGAAAAAGAATCGCCAAAGGAATTCCGGGAAAGCCGCCTCCGGTTCCAACATCCAAAACAGAAGTACCGGGTTTGAAAGAAATCAATTTTGCAATTGCCAGCGAATGCAGCACATGATGCAGATAGATCTTCTTGATATCCTGTCGAGAAATAACATTCACCCTTTCATTCCAGTACTCATAGAGATCTTTGAGTTGGGCGAATTGGAGGGATTGTTTGGGGGTAAGGTTGGGGAAGTGTTCGGAAATAATCAATTGAAATGGGATTGCGGATTTCGGATTTCGGAATGCGGATTGAGGTAAGCACAATCCGCATTCAGAAATCCGAAATCCGAAATTTACTAAATCTGCTCCTCCTGATTTTTCAGGATCTGATACAAAAACTCTCTTGCTCTGAAAAGCTGGGCTTTTACTGTTCCCAGAGGAAGTTTTAATTCATCAGCGATCTCTTCGTAAGAGCGCTCCTGAAAATATCTTAATTCAACTAGTCGTTTGTAACGGGGTTTTAATTTTTCTACTACATCGCGCATCAGGATTGCTTTCTGCTTCTTGATCATCTTCTCTTCCGGATCTAACATAGGAGACTTTATTTCAAATTGCATTTCCTGTCCGCTGTCATTCTCCATATTCTTATCGATAGAGAATGTGAATTTTCTTTTACGACGAATGAAGTCAATACAATTATTCGTAGCGATCTTGAACAGCCATGTGCTGAAAGCAAAGTCAGGAGTATACTGATGAAGATTTTTGAACGCCTTCCCGAATGCTTCGATCGTTAAATCATCAGCATCATCACGGTTGTTCACCATCTTCAACAGCATAAAGTAGATCGAATCTTTATATCGCTGCATTAATTCCGCATAAGCTTTTTGATCGCCTTTAACGGCCATCTGGACTAGTTTATAGTCGATCTGTGCTTTCTCGGAGAGATTTGGGTTTACTTCCATGTTTTTTGTTTTGTGAAGACGTTAGCAATATAAAAGAGAGGTTGCAATACAATATGAATGATCTCTAGAAGTGGAAACGACCAGAGAAGATCATTTTCTTTTAGACGCTTTGTGCATGAGTATATAATCGGTAATCGTATGAGTAACATTCCTGCGTACAAAGATAAAAGTAATTTCCACTCAAAACGCAGTATTAACAAGGTAATCAGCAACATATAGAACAGAAGAGAACTGCAAGAATTCATGAATAAAAAGAACTTATGGGAGCCTTTATAATGCCCTGCCGTACTCATGTGTCGTTTTTTTTGCGAAAACCAATCACCAAAAGTTTTTTTTGCTTCAGAAAAAGTGAAAGATTCAGGGTCTAATTCCACGGAAGTATTCTGTGAAGTAGCATTTTCATTGATAAAAAGATCATCATCTCCTGATAATATGTGGTTGTGTTTCGCAAATCCTTTGGTTCTGAAAAAAAGATCTTTCTTATAAGCCAGGTTTCTGCCAACACCCATGTAAGGATTTTTTCCAAGAGCTGCCGAGAGGTATTGCATTGCAATGTAAAATGTATCGTACCGGATAAGCATGTTCAGAAATCCCGGCTGTTTCTGATAAGGTCCATATCCCAAAATGATCTCGGTATTCCTTGCAAAATGACGCTGCATAAGTGACAACCAGTTCTTACTTGCAGGAATACAATCAGCATCAGTAAACAAAAGGTATTCGTTTTTTGCTGCCTTGATACCTAAGGTCAGAGCAAACTTCTTTCCATGTCGATATTTTTCCTGCTCTTTCAGAGTAACAATCTTCAAACCGGAATATTGCGAGGTCAATGAATCAAGATAATCGCCTGTTTCATCCCATGAGCAATCGTTTACAACGATCACTTCGAAATCAGGATAAGCTTGTTCCAGTACAGCTGGTAAATATTTTCTTAGCCTCAAAACTTCGTTCTTGGCACAGATGATCACAGAAACAGGATGTGGACCACCAGTAACCTGATCATATCTGTAAAACGCAAGACGCCGGAAAAATATCCAATAGTAAACAAGCTGAATTACAGCCGTTACCAATAACAAAATAAAAAGTACGCCCGTAAGGTCGTTTGTAAAGTGTGTCATGCAGAATTTAAAGAATCCGGTAAAGAATTGCGATTCCTACAAATGTAGAAGTGCCGTTCATATCAAAGTGTTTATATTTGGCGAGATATTAACGTAAGATTGTTAATCAGAAATGAAATTTAAACTCCTGAAATCGGACGAGCAAACCAATGCACGCGCCGGAGAAATAACTACTGATCACGGAAAAATTCAGACTCCGATCTTCATGCCTGTCGGAACAGGAGGCACTGTAAAAGCTGTGCATCAGCATGAACTCAAGGAAGATATAAAAGCTCAGATCATATTAGGCAATACCTACCACCTCTTTCTCAGACCCGGATTACAAGTCCTTCAAAACGCCGGCGGCTTACATAAATTCATCAACTGGGACCGTCCAATTCTAACAGATAGTGGCGGATATCAGGTCTATTCTCTGGCCGACCGCCGAAAGATCAAGGAAGAAGGGGTGTCGTTTTCCAGTCATATCGATGGGTCAAAACTATTTTTCTCTCCTGAATATGCCATGGACATTCAAAGAGTGATCGGGGCCGACATTATCATGGCTTTTGACGAATGTACTCCATATCCCTGCGATCACCGGTATGCAAAAAAAAGCATGGAGATGACACACCGCTGGCTGAAGAGATGTTGTGATCATGTTGATAAAACCACTCCTCTATATGGACATAAGCAGACGTTGTTTCCAATTGTTCAGGGAAGTGTCTACAAAGACTTGCGCCTGCAGTCAGCCGAATTCATTGCTGCTCAAGGTCGCGATGGAAATGCTATCGGCGGGCTGTCAGTTGGTGAACCGGCAGAGATGATGTACGAAATGACAGAATCCGTTTGTGCCATTTTACCAAAAGACAAACCGCGGTATCTTATGGGAGTTGGAACACCAATAAACATCCTTGAAAGCATTGCGCTGGGAATTGACATGTTTGATTGCGTAATGCCCACAAGAAATGCAAGGAATGGAACGTTGTTTACCCGAAACGGTATCATGAATATGCGAAATGAAAAATGGAAAGACGATAATTCACCGCTTGATGAATTTGGAACTTCCTATGTTGATTCCTATTATTCCAAAGCGTATGTTCGTCACCTGGTAATAAGCAAAGAAATTCTTGCTGCGCAAATCTGTACACTTCACAATCTGGCATTCTATCTTTGGCTGGTCACTGAAGCCAGAACCAAGATACTTGAAGGGACATTTCTTTCGTGGAAGAATGAGATGGTTTCGAAGTTGGGGCAGAAAATGTAATTTGAACGAATAGTGAATAGTGAATAACGAATAGTGAATAACGAATAGTGAATAACGAATAGTGAATAACGAATAGTGAATA
>JBMQEM010000096.1:0-6160 GCA_049363815.1 Bacteroidota bacterium | reverse complement strand
GAGTTTGCTCAGGTGCAATCAGATAAAATATTCACTACCGTGACAGGGAAATTTCTAACGGGACAGAGTCCCGGTAGGCGCTAAAATATGTCAACCACTATGATCTTCAACAACAACATCAAAATTCTGCGACAAAGAAAAAACCGGACACAGGATATCGTCGCAAGTGAACTAAACGTCAGCCGCTCGACGGTGAACAGCTATGAAAACGGCAGTATAAAAAATCCGACACTGGATGCACTGATGATGTTTTCAAAATACTATAAAGTGTCTATCGATACAATGGTAAAAGTAGATCTTACCAAACTTTCGGAATTCCAGTTGTCGGAGCTCGAAAGAGGGAATGATGTATTCGTTACCGGTTCGCGATTGCGGGTATTGGCAACAACCGTCGATAGTCACAACAGGGAAAATATCGAAGTAGTTCCTATCAAAGCGAAGGCCGGATACAAAAACGGTTTCGCTGATCCTGACTTTATCAAAAAACTTCCGACGTTTCAGTTGCCAATTCTTTTCAATGACAGGAAATACAGAATGTTCCAGATCAGCGGTGATTCAATGCTGCCGATTCCGGATAAGTCGTATGTCATTGCTGAGTACTTGGAAAACTGGTACGACATCAAAGACGATGAAGCTTACGTTCTATTGACTCAGGAAGAAGGAATTGTTTTCAAGATCGTTCAAAATCATTTGCGCAAGAAAAGATCACTGACATTAAAATCGCTTAACACTACATACAATCCGTATGAACTTAACGTAAGTGAGATTCGCGAAGTATGGAAATTCTGCAATTACATGAGTACAGAAATTCCGGACAGTAATTTTGCGAAAGAAGATCTGATCGAGAAACTTTCCAAGCTGGAGATGGAGGTTAAGTCGATTAAGAACGTTATTCAGAATTAAAAACGAATAACGAATAACGAATAACGAATAACGAATAACGAATAACGAATTTATATTAGTGAAAAATATTTTTTTTGAATGGGATTAAAAATATTTTGTCTACTGTTTAAAGTTTAATGTTGGCACTTGGAGACATTAAACTTTAAACACTAAACATTTTTTCAAAAAAAACACATTTCAGATTTTTGTTTTAGGGTGTCCTGTTAAAAATGTCATATTCAATCCGAAGCCACTTTTTACTTTTCCTGATCTCCATTCGTAATTATTAGAAATACTTTTTGCCATGGCGTATAGTTCTTCCGGATTATATAATCGTAAGATTGAAACAATACCATCCCACATCGTGCAAAGCGGAATTAAAGGAATCAGATATGTAAAAAGAATTCTCGAGAGTCGAAAAGGTCTGAAGAAGGGTGTGAAAATTAAAAACAGAATGGGGTGGATGAAAATTGCGCCCAAGATCATCCAGATGCTTTTGTTGCCACCATCAAAAATGCAGATTCCTGAGCGGGAATCCACTGCATCTTTCAATACTGATTTTGCAAAATCGGAATCGAAATGATGGAAGCCTGAAAATATCGTTCGTACACCTTTCAATTCTGAAGGAACAGCAGAAGCGTCAACAGATTTTTCTGAAAACGAAATTCCGCCTTTGGTTTTTTCTTTGAGAAACTGATATGCAGCTAAATTGGGAAATTTATCTGTCAACACGACTTGTACTTGTTCACTTTGAGCTTTCAGGTCGCTATACACCTGTTCAATTGCACCGCCTCCACCTGAACACAGATCAACAATGGTATTAGAATCCGTTTTTGACATCACCTCCAGAATTAAAGGTGAAATTGGTTTATAGAATTGTAATGCTGTAAGTAAATATCTTAAATAATCAGTCATGCCCGATCGAATCACATCGGGAAACCATTTCAGGTCTTCAAATTCAAAAAGTATTTTTCTTGCAAACAAACTGCGGCTATTTAATTTCTTTCAATAATTCAATCTTCGCCGCTTTCATTTTGCTCAACTCTTCTTTACTTACTTCTGGAAATACAGGGTTCATTTCTCGTAATTTATCAAGTATTATCTGGCCTATTAAACGTCTTGCAAACTCTTTTTCGTCAGACGGAATAATATACCATGGCGATTTTTCTGTACTTGTAGCAATCAAGGCTTCTTCATACGCTTTCTGATATTCATCCCAATGACCTCGTTCTACAATATCGCCTGAAGAATATTTCCAATGACGCTCTCTGTCATCAATTCGATCGATCAATCTCTGAGCTTGTTCTTCTTTTGAAATGTGTAAAAAGAATTTCAGTATTCCGGTTCCATTTTGGTTCAGGTTCTTTTCGAAAGCACTGATTTGCTTATATCGCTTCTCCCAGAATTTTTCAGTGATATCAGAAACTTTTTGAATGCCGGGAAGTCGCTCTGCCAAAACTATTTCAGGGTGAACCTTTGCAATAAGTACATTCTCATAATGCGAACGATTAAAAATTGTGATCTGTCCATGCTCCGGCAACTTCAATACATGCCGCCATAAATAATCATGTTCCAACTCATGTGTAGTTGGATGCTTGAAACTATGAACGGAAACACCTTGAGGGTTCACACCTTTCATAATGTGTTTTATTGCGCCATCTTTTCCTGAAGCATCCATACCCTGGAAGATGATCAACAAAGACTGACGGTCTTCTGCAAACAGTTTATACTGCAGATCAGAAATTGCTTCTATGTCTTTGCTTAATTCTTCTTTCCCTTCTTTCTTTTTCTTTTTATCAGTCTCCGCTGAAGTAGAAAATTTTGACAACTTCAGTTTGCCTGAAGTTCCGACGCGATATTTTTTTAAATCCATAAGTGATTTTGCTTTTAAGAATGCGTCAATTAATCAACATCTTTTTCTGCGGTTTTTCTGCGTATTCTGCGTAAATCTGCGGGAAATAAATGCTATTAATATTTTCCCGCAAATTTGCGCAGAAAAACCGCAGAATTTAAAGATACGGATTATAAATCGACTAATAAATTAATGATGCTTCTCCAAAGATCGCACCGCAAACAAAACAGAAAAGAGCGTCAGCACCGCGCCCATTAAAAATGGCGCGCCGGGGAAATATATGGGAGCATCTGATGCTGTGAAATATGAAAATAAATTCGTCATTAGCAGTGGTCCAACGATGGATGTTACACTTATCAGACTTGTCAATGCACCTTGTAATTCTCCTTGTTCATTAGCCGGAACTTGTCCGGACATTACACCTTGCAAAGCAGGACCGCAGATTCCGCCCAGAGAAAATGGAACAACGAAAGCGAACATCATCCAGCTTTTGGTGGCAAAGGCAAAACAAACAAAGCCGATAACATAGAGCGTTAGTCCTATGTAAATTGATTTTTTTTGTCCAAGTTTAGGAATGACAATGCGGATCAGTCCTCCTTGTACAATTGCAATCATCAAACCGACAAAGCCCAGAGAATACCCCACCATCTGCTCATTCCATTTGAATTTCTCCATTGTATAAAAAGTCCATGTGCTTTGCGTAGCATGACTTGCTATATAAATGAAAACCAGGCTCACTACCAAACTTAAGATCACAGGATAGTGTGATAATCGTTTCAATGATCCAACTGGATTTGCACGTTTCCACTCAAATTTTCTGCGATGCTCTTTATCTAAAGACTCCGGTAAAATAAAATAACCATAAGCGGTATTCAATAATGCAAGTCCGGCAGCTGTAAAAAATGGCACCCTTGCACCATAATGTCCAAGTAATCCTCCTAACACAGGACCAATAATAAAACCTAGTCCGAATGCAGCACCGATCAAACCAAAATTCTGTGCACGTTTTTCAGGCGTACTGATATCGGCAATGTATGCTGTGGCAGTTGTAAAACTGGCCCCTGTAATTCCTGATATCAATCGTCCGACAAATAACCATGCAATCGTAGGGGCAAATCCCATTAATACATAATCAACTCCAAAACCAAAAAGTGAGATCAATAAAACCGGTCGTCGACCATACCTGTCACTCAAAGCTCCAATGATCGGTGAAAATAAAAATTGCATCGTTGCATAAGCAAACATTAACCAACCCGCATAAGTGGAAGCCATACTCAGATCACCGCCGATCATCTCCTCTATCAATTTCGGTAATACAGGAATGATAATACCGAGACCGATGACATCGATCAGCATGGTGACAAAAATGAAAGGGAGAGCGTTCTTCGATCGTTTCAATTAACTGTACCCTATAATGAAAATGAAGTGGAATGAAGTTAAGTGAAATGAAGTGAAATGAAGTGAAATGAAGTGAAATGAACTTTAATGAAGTGAAATAAATCAATCTTTCATTCTAAAGTGTTTCCAATCACCTCGTTGCACTTCATTCTACTTATTTTTACTTCTTTTCACTTATTTCTACTTCTTTCTACTTCTTTCCAATGATTACTGCATAGTTGGCATTCCATATTTCGCCCAATCCTCACGTGTTGGTCCATAAGGTCCAATTACCGGTAACCCAAGCATTCTCATCAGAACGATCATTTCTGCTCTGTGATGAGCTTCATGTTTGATAAGAATAGTAAGCGTTGTTCCACGTTTCCACATTTCACCATACATATTATCTTCTTTTTGAAGATCATCAGCCGTCCACTTACTTTTTATTTCTTCAGCAAGGGAAGCGGCCCCTTTTTCATAGGCGCTGCAAAGTTCCTTTACATTCTCGCCTGAATAATTTTCCTGGTCTTTGATGTCTGTGTTCAAACCAACTTTAGCCATCATTTCCTGCATGGTGTGAACAATGTGCCATGCGAGGAAACCAAGTGTCCTTACATCGGGATGAACGACTTTAATTAAACTATCATCCGTAAGGTTTTTAAATAAGTTAAGTGTTGACTGGCTTTCATATTTCCAGTCGCTGAGGAAATCTTCGAGAACTCTGTACATTTTATTGTAATTTAAATTGTGTGATAATACTCACAAATAAACACAATTAATCAATGCTCAACAAAGAGTTTATCAAAAGAGCAAGAAATAACATCAGAAAAAAATCAATGCTTCAGCTTATTCAGGAAGTTGATATCAACGGATCCTGTATTCCTGAATATCATTGTTAAAATTGCAAGTCCGACAGCCACTTCTGCCGCTGCAACAGCCATAATAAAGAAAACGAATACCTGTCCTGCCGCATCTCCAAAATAGGTCGAGAAAGCTGCTAAAAGCAGATTAACAGCATTCAGCATTAATTCAATGCACATAAAAATGATGATGGCATTTCTCCTGAATAATACTCCCAATACACCAATGCAAAACAATAGTGTACTTAAGATAACGTAATGACTTAAAGGTATTATCTGAAAGATGGAGTTCATGACTTGATTAATTAATTTCTTTTTTACCTAACATAACTGTACCAACCATTGCCGTCAACAGCAAGATTGATGAGATCTCAAACGGAAGGGCATATTCACGGAACAATACCAATCCAAGATTTTCTATCAAGCCTACTTCCGGATCATGGAGAGAAGGTACTGATGTTGAAGCCTGACGGAATGCTCCGACAAGTACAACCATTAACAAACCTCCTGAAATTGTGGCTGCAAATTTCAGCCATTTATTCTTATGCGGCTCCACATCTGAATTCAGATTCAGCATCATGATGACATATAAGAACAGAACCATAATTGCTCCGGCATAAACTATTATATGAACAGCAGCAAGAAATTGTGCATTCATCAGGATATAATGGCCCGCTATTGCAAAAAAGGTAATGATCAGGTACAATACACTATGTACAGGATTTTTTGCTATGACAACCATCATTGCACTGAGGATTGCAAGGAAGGAAAGGAAATAAAATATGGAAAGATTCATTTTTATTATTCGTGTTTCTTGGCAATTATAATTTGTTGTGCTGAAGATTTTTATTCTGTTTGAACTCTTTTACTTCTGCAGTTTGACGATCACTGATATCGATCCTTTCATTTAAACCTTCAACCAACTTGTCCTTACCAAATATCATTTTTGAACGATCCAGAGAAGCAGGAACCAGTCGGTCGGTCAGGAAAATAGCTTCTTTCGGACAAGCTTCTTCACACAAGCCGCAAAAAATACAACGCAACATATTGATCTCATAGGTTGCTGCATATTTTTCTTCACGATATAATTTTTCTTCGCCTTTCTGTCTCTCAGCAGCAACCATTGTGATCGCTTCTGCAGGACAAGACAATGCACACAAGCCACAAGCCGTACATCTTTCTGCCCCAT
>JBMQEM010000095.1:0-6287 GCA_049363815.1 Bacteroidota bacterium | reverse complement strand
CAATTTCTGCGATCTTATCTCCAAAAGTATTGAAGAACATCCATTGACCTTGTTTTCGTCCGATCTCATCTGTTTTATTTCTGTGCTTTTCCTTTCCCGGAGCATATTTTGGTTTCTCTTCAGAACCCTGTGCCAATAGCATGAGAGGAAACAAAGCAAGCAACAAAAACATTTGTGTCTTTCGGTTGATGATTACTTTATTGATTGCGTGTATCATATTATTAATCATTGTTAATTTCTTAGTGGTTTACCAGAAGTGAGAATGCTCTGGATTCTTTCGAGTGTTTTCTTTTCTCCACAGAGTGAAAGGAAAGCTTCTCTTTCAAGATCAAGTAAATATTGTTCTGAAACATAACTATATGCTGAAAGGTCGCCGCCGCATAAAACATAGGCTAGTTTTCTTGAGATCTTCTGATCATGTTCGGAAATAAAATTACCTGACTGCATAGAATTGGCTCCGGCATAAAACATTGCCAGTCCGTTTTTGCCGAGTACTTTCACATCTTTTCGTTGAACCGGTTTTGTATAACCATCAACAGACATTTCGATGACTGCTCTTTTGGCTTCAGAAATTACTCTTGAAGGATTGAGTACAACTTCATCATGACCGGGTTTCAATATCTTCAGGTCAAAAGCTTCCCATGCACTGGTGGAAACTTTTGCCATTGCAATGCTCATGTAGTAGTCTTTCATCACAAGTTCGTCTATTGTACCTTCCACATATGCATCACTTGCTCTGACAGCAAATTCTTTACTACCGCCACCTCCCGGAATCAGGCCGACACCAAACTCAACCATTCCAATATATGTTTCAGCAGAGGCTACAACCTTATCAGCATGCAAAGACATTTCGCAACCTCCACCCAATGTCAAGGCATGCGGTGCTACAACGACAGGAATACTGCTATAACGAACACGCATATTCATATTCTGAAATGCCCTGATGGCCATATCTATCTCGTCGAATTCCTGTTCTACAGCAAGCATAAAGACCATTCCAAGATTTGCGCCGGCCGAAAAATTCTGACCCTCGTTTGCAATGACCAATCCTCTGAAATCCTTTTCTGCCATGTCAATTGCAGTATTCATTCCCTGAATGATCTCACCACCGATCGTATTCATCTTCGTGTGAAATTCAAGATTTAATACTCCGTCTCCAATATCGGTCAGAGTACTTCCCTGATTTTTCCAAACGATCTTTTCACGATTGGCATCAAGTAAAATAAAGTTTTCTGATCCCGGCTTTACTTTGTAAGTACCATCAATGGAATAATAGTATTGTTGTCCGTTTTTATATTGATAAAAAGTTTTGTTTCCTTTTGATATAAATTCTTTTACCCAAGCTGCAGGTTTATGGCCTGACTGTTCCATTAAAGAAACCACTTCAGTAACACCTAGTATATCCCAGATCTGAAATGGTCCTGTCTCCCAGCCAAAGCCTGCACAAATGGCATCATCGATCTTGTACAGTTCATCTGAAATTTCAGGAATCCTGTTAGAAATATATGCAAACAATGAACAGAATGATTCACGATAAAATTCTCCGGCTTTGTCTTTTCCTTTAAACAGAACTTTTATCCTGTCCTTAAAATTATCTATCGTCTTGGTTTGATCAAGAGTTGCAAATTTGACTTTAGCTTTTGGAACATACTCAAAAGTCTTAAGATCCAGTGTCAGGATCTCACTTTTGCCACCGGCACCTTTCACTTTTTTATAGAAACCCTGATTGGTTTTATCACCAAACCATTTTTGTTCTACCATTTTCTGAACGAAACCAGGTAATTTAAAAGACTCCCGGGATTCATCATCCGGGCATCGTTCATATACATCATTTGCAACTTTCACCATGGTGTCTAATCCGACAACATCTGTTGTTCTGAATGTTGCTGATTTAGGTCTTCCCAAAACAGGTCCTGTCAGTTTATCGATCTCATCGACTGTTAAACCCATTTTTTCAACAAGATGAAGTAGTGACAAGATAGAGTAAACTCCAATCCTGTTTGCGATGAAAGCAGGTGAATCCTTACAGATCACTGTTGATTTTCCTAAAAATACGTCGCCATAATTTTCAAGAAAGGCAATGACTTCCGGATCAGTTTGTGCGGTCGGAATGATCTCAAGTAATCTCAGGTACCTTGGTGGATTAAAAAAATGTGTTCCGCAAAAATGTTTTTTAAAATCATCACTTCTGCCTTCTGCCATCAGATGAATTGGTATTCCCGATGTATTTGAAGTGATAAGTGTACCCGCCTTTCTGTATTTCTCAACTTCCGAAAAAACAGATTTTTTAATATCAATGTTCTCAATTACAACTTCAATGATCCAGTCACTGGAAGTAATGTCCTTCATGTTATCTGTAAAGTTCCCTGTTCGTATCCTTGATGCGAAAGATTTCTTGTAGATCGGTGAAGGATTTGCTTTTAATGTAGATTGAAGTGCCGAATTGACTATCCGGTTTTTCACAATGGCTGAATCAAGTGTAAGACCTTTTTTCTTTTCTTCTTCATTCAATTCCCTTGGCGCAATATCGAGTAAAAGCACTTCTGTTCCGATGTTTGCAAAATGACAAGCAATTCTGCTTCCCATTATTCCACTTCCCAGAACCGTTACTTTTTTAATATTTCTTTTCATAAAGTTGTTATCAGACAAATTATTTTACTCTGAGTACATTTTCTCTACCAATGAATTATTTTTTTCATTGATGATCTTCCTTTTCAATTTCAGCGTAGCTGTCAATTCGCCGCTATCTACAGTCCATTCATTTGGAAGTAATGTGAATTTCTTGATCTGTTCAGCCTGGCCGAAATCGGAATTGAATGTATCGACTTCCTTCTGAATCCTGTCAATGACTTCAGGTTTCCTGATCAGATCCTGATTGTCGGTATATGTGATATTATGAATCTCACACCATTTTTTCAGATGCGCGAAATCCGGTACGATCAGAGCAGAAGGAAATTTTCTATTCTCACCTAATACCATGATCTGTTCAATGAACTGAGATTCTTTAAATTTATTTTCCAATGCTTGCGGGGCAACATATTTCCCGCCTGAAGTTTTGAAGATCTCCTTTTTCCTGTCAGTTATTTTCAAATAATGATCCTCAATGAAGCAACCGATATCACCGGTATGAAACCAGCCATCTGCATCGATCACTTCTGCCGTAAGATCTGGACGGTTGAAATATCCTTTCATTACGTTTGGACCTTTGCAGAGTATTTCACCATCTTCAGCGATCTTAACCTGCACACCTTTTATCACCGGACCCACTGTTCCAAAAGCACTGCCGCGATGTTCAAGGTTATTTACTGCAATTACCGGAGAGGTTTCAGTCAGACCGTATCCTTCCAGCACATTGATCCCTGCTGCCCAGAATACTCTTGCAAGACGAGGCTGTAAAGCAGCTCCACCACTTACGATCACCCGAACATTTCCGCCCAGCGCTTCACGCCACTTTGAGAAAATTAATTTATTGGCAAGTTTCAATTGGAACTCATAGAAAGAACCATTCTTACCTTCCTTCTCATATTTCAATCCCAGATCAAGTGCCCAGAAAAAAAGTTTGTGTTTTATTCCTTTAAGTTCTTTGCCTTTGTTTACGATCTTATCGAAAACTTTTTCCAGCAAACGCGGTACGGTTGAAAATACGTGTGGTTGAATTTCCTTCAGGTTGTCTCCTATCTTTTCGATACTTTCAGCATAATAGATCGATACACCGATATACATATAAAGGTAGGTCAGCATCCGTTCGTAACTATGACAAAGCGGAAGGAAACTCAGTGCACGATCGCCGGGACCAACCGGACATAAATGTTCACTCGCTAAAATATTACTTACAATATTATCATGAGTGAGCATAACACCTTTTGGAGTACCTGTAGTTCCACTGGTGTAAAGAATAGTTGCTACATCACCGGGTTTAACGGTATTCATCAATCCATTAATATCAGTCCCTGATGATTTTCCCTTTGAAATGATCTCACTGATATTTGGAACTCCGGAAATCGGATCGATTGTATAAATATTTACCAGAGAAGGTATCTTAGAGCGAACAGCATTCACCTTATTGTACAATGCACTGTCGCCTGCAATGACCAGTCTTGCTTTACAATCATTCAGAATAAAAGCAATTTCAGGTTCAGAAAGAGTTGTATAGATAGGAACATTGACAATTCCTGCCTGAAGCATACCGATATCCACTACATTCCATTCCGGACGATTGGCAGAAATGATTGCAACTGCATCACCGGTCTTTATCCCTAGTTCGGTCAGTCCTTTAGAAATGCTGTTCGCATCTTCAATAAAATCATTAGTCGACCAGGATTTCCATTCACCATTTATCTTGCCTAGTAAAGATTTTTCGGCTGCGAACTTCTCTTTCTGACGTCTTGGTATGTCAAATATTCGGGTAACGTTGACCATGTGTTGTAATCAATACAAAATCGGAGACCTGTTTATCGGGTCCCGAATCCGTTATTCTATTGTGTGCCAAATTATAGTTTTTAGCCATTCCTGAGCTAAAAATCTATTTTTTTTATTCAGCGTTTGTTAACAATTTCGATTGTAAAAGCTGCTTATCCATCCTGACATTTACCAACAAATAAACTTAGGTTTGTAAATTAAATTGTCTTCAGGAAATGAAATTCAAAAACGACCTTACCGTCAGCTTAAACATCCGTTTTCCACTGGTGATGGCACCAATGTTTTTAGTGACAACTGTACCCATGGTAAAAGAAGCTGTTTCTGCGGGAATTTTAGGCTGTTTTCCATCGCTAAATTTCAGGAATGAAGGGGAATTGGAAGCTGTTCTTGATGATCTGAACAAATTCATGGGTAGCCGGATCGGTCAACCTGGAAATTATGGAGTAAATATCATAGTACAAAAAGCAAACCCCTGGTCACAAAAGCATCTGGCAATTTGTCTTTCGAAAAAAGTTCCTGTCCTGATTACTTCTCTTGGCAATCCCGAAGAAACCATCAAAGGTGCTCATGCTTATGGAGGAAAAGTGTTCTGCGATGTCACCAATCTGATCCATGCAAAAAAGTGTGCTGATCTGGGTTGTGATGGTTTTGTTGCTGTTGGACAAGGAGCAGGTGGACATGCCGGTCCGTATCCGGTAAGTATGCTGATCCAGGCCCTGCGCAGAGAATTTCCTCACATACCGGTTCTTGCAGCAGGTGGAATTGCAAATGGCTCCACATTACTGAGTGCAATTGCTGCCGGTGCAGCAGTTGGTTATAGCGGAACACGTTTTATTGCAAGCACAGAGGCAACTGTCGCAAAAGAATATAAAGATGCGATAATTGATTCTCACATGGAAGATATAGTTCTTACAGAAAGAATCAGTGGCACTCCCTGCACGATCATCAATACCGATTTTGCAAAAAAACTTGGCACAAAGCAAAACTGGTTTGAAAAATGGATGAGCAACAATCCACGGACTAAAAAATATTTCAAAATGATCATTCAGCAGCGTGGTTTCAACTGGCTTGAAGATGCTGTTAAACCGGGCAACTATAATAACCTTTGGTGTGCAGGACAAACAGTCGAACTTGTGAAAAATATTCAACCGATCAAAGAAATCGTAAATGAGATCGAGAAGGAATTTTATGAAGCGTATTCTAAAGTTCAGAATCAAATTTCACATTGACAATTAACTTCCAGATATGAAAATTCAAAAGCTAATGTCGAAAGCGGAAAGTTCCGCTTTTAACAGGAGAATTCTGCAGTTTGTTCTGAGTTATTCAATACCCTTTAACAGGCCACATGGGTTCAGAATACTGGAAGTATTCAAAGACGGATTCCATATCCTGCTGCCATACTGGCGAGTCAACCGGAATCATATCAATGGTATTCATGCGTGTGCATTGGCAACATTATCGGAATTCGTTTCCGGATTGACATTGATCAAAGTGATAGGCAGAGATGATCTTCGTATAATTATGAAGGACCTGAAGATGACGTATCACTTTCAGGCTAAAAAAAACGTATCAGCAGTTTTGCATTTGACACCACAAATGCTGGAACAACATGTTTTCACTCCATTAAAGACACAGGATTCAGTATTCTATTTAATGAAAGTAGAAGTTTATGATATTGACAAAAACCACATCTGCACCGCTGAAGTCAACTGGCAGCTGAAGAAGTGGGATAAGGTGAGGACGGCTTAGTGCGTGAAAGAGAATGGTGAAAATAAAACATCTTCGATCAAGAAATACAATTCCAATGAAGTACAATAGTTATTAGTTATTAGTTATTAGTTATTAGTTATTAGTTATTAGTTATTAGT
>JBMQEM010000094.1:0-6288 GCA_049363815.1 Bacteroidota bacterium | reverse complement strand
TTTTCCCCCTTGTGCATATAAGTAAGCCAACAATTGTCATCCTGAAGGGACCCTTTCGTTTTCTTAGGTACACTTTATGATTTTTGCAGCTTTATGCTTTATTTAAGATATAATTTTCAACATAAATTAAAAAGGTTGGCTAGCGAAATCAATTTTAAACCAAAAATGAACTTTTTCTCCAACTTTAAAAAAAATGAAACCTTACTATAATTCGCCCGTTATAAAAGGCGTGTTTCATGTTAAGTTTAAGTTAAGTAATTTGAATTGTTGATCAAAAAGCTCCGGGTTAATTCTCGGAGTTTTTTGTTTATGGCCTGCAGACGGAGATTAGAAAATAGATGATCAGAAATTAGCACCGCTTACAACTCGGAAGAGTTTGCATAAAATATTGAAGTATAAAAACAAAAGAGGCTCTTGAAATAAATACCAAGAGCCTCTTCTGTTTTTAATTTATAATTATCTGTCTAGCTTGCAGCAAGCGCTTTTCACTTTTCACTTTTCACTTTTCAGCACTCACTACATACTATATCGTCATAATCTCCTTCTCCTTCGCTTCAAGATGTTTATCGACCAAAGCAATAAACTGATCTGTCATTTTCTGGATCTGGTCTTCTAAGCCTTTTGCTACATCTTCAGGAACTGTTTTTCCTTCTTTCTTTATAAGATCATTGGCTTCTTTACGGATGGTACGGATACCAACTTTGCCATGCTCTGCTTCAGCTTTTGTTTTCTTTACTAATTCTTTTCTGCGCTCTTCTGTCAACGCAGGAATACTGATTCGTACTACTGTTCCATCATTCTGAGGAGTAAAGCCCAGATTGGAATCAAGTATTGCTTTTTCGATAGGCTTGATCATTGTTTTCTCCCACGGCTGAATGGCTAATGAACGTGCATCAGGAGTTGTAATACTTGCAACCTGTGAAAGCGGAGTATTCGTTCCGTAATAATCAACATGAATCATGTCGAGCATCGATGGATTAGCACGACCGGCGCGAATCTTCGTTAACTCTGCTTCAAGATGATCAATTGCTTTTTGCATATGTGCTTTTGATTCACTGATCAATTTATTTGTATCTAACATAAGCTAAGATTTATGACTTTAATTTATGATTTTAAAATTCAACGAGTGTTCCAACTCTTTCTCCCTCTAAAACGCGCAGAAGATTTCCGGGCTTATTCATATCGAATACGATGATAGGAACTTTATTTTCATTACACAAAGTGAAGGCTGTAAGATCCATCACCTTTAATCCTTTTTCATAGACTTCATCGAACGTAACCGTTTCATATCTCACGGCATTTTTATCTTTCTCCGGATCCGATGAATAAATTCCATCGACACGTGTACCTTTCAGGATCACATCAGCACCGATCTCAATTGCCCGCAATGAAGCTGCTGTATCAGTCGTAAAATATGGATTCCCCGTTCCAGCTCCGAAAATAACAACACGACCTTTTTCTAAATGTCGGACTGCACGGCGCTTGATATATGGCTCACAGATCTGTTCCATCTTAATGGCAGACTGCAACCTTGTCTTCACTCCTACTCTTTCCAAAGCCGACTGTAAGGCCATGCTATTGATCACAGTCGCAAGCATCCCCATGTAATCGCCCTGAACTCTGTCGATCACATCGCCGGCATCGTTTCCAACACCACGGAAAATGTTCCCGCCGCCGATAACAACAGCTACTTCCACTCCCTCATCAACGATAGACTTGATCTCTTCCGAATACTTTCGTAACCGGTCATGATCGATTCCAAAATCCTTTTCGCCCATGAGGGCTTCACCGCTGAGTTTTAGGAGTACGCGTTTGTATTTCATAGAAGGGGGTTTCTGTATGCGAAGATATTCATTTTTTTAGAAATTGATGATGGTTTGCAGGTTTCAGGTTTGCAGATTGTCGAACCTGCAAACCTGAAACCTGCAACCTGAAGCTCAATCCAAAAGTAAAGACCAAAAAAAAAGGAAAACTCTCGTTTTCCTTTTTTTAACTTTTATAATTCTTACCCGATTTTCACGCGTTTCATTGCTGTGATATGAGCGTTTTTGTCAACGCTTTCCAAGTACTGACGAACTGTTTTCTTTTCGTCTTTAATGAATTGCTGATTTAACAAAGTATATTCAGAATAGAATTTGTTGATCTTTCCTGCAGCGATCTTTTCGATCATGTTCTCAGGTTTTCCTTCAGCGCGGATCTGCTCTTTTGCAATTTCCACTTCACGCTCAAGTAATGTAGAGTCTACATCGTCTTTATCGATAGCTACCGGCGCCATTGCTGCAACTTGCATTGCAATATCGCGGCCTGCATCAGCAACTGACTGGTTAGCTGTATCAAAAGCCACAACTGACGTAAGTTTGTTACCCGGGTGATTATAGATGATCACTTTTTCTGCATTTACATATGCGAAATCTACTAAATCGATTTTTTCACCGATTCTTCCCATCTGATCAACTAATGTCTCAGCAACAGTTCTGTCACCAAGTTTCATTGCTTTTAGTTCATCAGCGGTTTTTGCTTTATTGGTTACAGCAAGATCAAGAATAGACTCACCATATTTAAGGAAGTCAGCATTTACAGCTACGAAATCTGTTTCGCAACAAACTGCAACTACAAAACCTTCTTTACCGTCGGCTGTTACTTTTCCGAAAACATAACCTTCTTTCGCTTCACGATCCTGACGGTTCGCTGCGATCTTCTGTCCTTTTTTACGTAAAATGTCAATGGCAGCTTCAAAATCACCATTGGCTTCCGTCAATGCTTTTTTGCAATCCATCATTCCGGAACCGGTCTGTTGGCGAAGTTTGTTTACATCTGCTGCGCTGATTGTTGCAGTAGTCATCGTTATATCTCCTTATTGATTAATGTTCGATTATTTTTTACGTGGTCCGCCCGCAGGTGTATTGCTACGACGTGGACGACCTTTTCCTGCTGCTCCACCTTTTGGTGCACCTGCCGGAGCTCCTTCTGATGAAGGCTCTTCGTCGAAGTTAAGTTCCATTGCCATTTCAGCATTTTCAGTTCCTTCTTCGCCTTCTTTTTCTTTCTCTACTTCTTTGTCGATCTTACGTTCAGCTAATCCTTCTTCGATCGCTTTCACCATCGTATCCATGATGATTGCAATTGATTTAGTAGCATCGTCGTTTGCAGGAATTGCAAAATCAACTTGAGTAGGATCTGTATTTGTATCAGTAATTGCGAAAGTCGGGATATTCAATTTGTGAGCTTCAGCAACTGCAATGTGTTCTTTTACTGTATCAACAATGAACAATGCAGCAGGCAGACGACTCAAATCAGAAATTGAACCTAAGAATTTTTCCATCTTCGCTTTCTGACGAGAGATCTGAAGACGCTCTTTCTTGGAAATGTTTTCGAATGTACCATCCGTCGCCATTTTCTCGAATCCTGCCATCTTCTTCACCGACTTACGTACAGTAGCAAAGTTAGTCAACATTCCACCCGGCCATCTTTCTGTGATGAAAGGCATGTTTACTTTTGTTGCACCGTTTGCAACGATCTCTTTAGCTTGCTTCTTTGTAGCAACAAACAAAACCTTTTTACCTGATTTTGCGATTTGCTTTATAGCTGCTGCTGCTTCGTCGATCTTAGCAACTGTTTTGTTTAGATCGATAATGTGGATACCACGTGCTTCCATGAAAATATATGGAGCCATTTTCGGATTCCATTTGCTTTTCAAGTGGCCGAAGTGAGCACCTGCATCTAGTAAGTCTTGATATGAAACTCTTGACATTGAATTGGAGTTGACGAATGAATTTATTTTGTATGAGTATACCGCCACACTGTGGCGGTATCGTACTATTAACGTTTAGAGAACTGGAATTTCTTACGCGCTTTCTTCTGTCCTGGCTTCTTACGCTCAACCATACGAGGGTCACGCGTTAATAAACCTTCTTTACGAAGTGGCGATTTGTTTTCTTCAGCAACCTTTACCAGACAACGTGCAATTCCTAATCGCGCCGCTTCTGCCTGGCCTTTGATACCACCACCATCAACGGTGATCTTGATATCAAAAGTATCAGCTACATTAATAACTGTTTGAGCTTGCTTTAAAATATATTGCAACGGACCTGTAGGAAAGTACTCCTTGAAATCACGTGAATTTACTTTGATGTCTCCATTGCCTGGTTCTAAATACACGCGTGCAATTGAAGTTTTTCTACGGCCGAGAGAATGGATCGTTGCCATGTTTAAATCAGTTCTTTTGATTAAAATTTAACTTGCTTTGGTTTTTGTGCTGTATGCGGATGCTCTGTGCCTACAAATACATATAGGTTACGGAACATCTCTCTTCCTAACTTTGTTTTAGGTAACATTCCACGAATGGAGTTCTCTAAAATCAACGCCGGATTTTTTTTCATCCACTCTGTAGGAGTCGCGAAACGTTGTCCACCTGGATAACCCGTGTGACGTACGTATTCTTTTTCCTGCATTTTATTGCCGGTAAAACGAATCTTTTCAGCGTTAATAACAATTACGTTATCACCGCAATCCACGTGTGGAGTGAAATTTACTTTGTGCTTACCACGCAACATTTTGGCAACTTCAGAAGAAACTCTTCCAACTACCATGTCAGTTGCATCTACTAGCACCCATTCTTTATTGACTGTTTTTGCGTTTGCAGAAACAGTCTTGTAGCTCACTGCGTCCAATTTACTTAATATTTATAGTGTTATTTCCAATAAATAGCTTTCCCACGAAGGGGTTGCAAAAGTAGGATAATATTTCTTACTAACAAATGGTTGTGCAATTAATTTATCACGACTGATGTGGTTAACAGCGGTTTTTATTGAAAAATTTCGGAATGCGGCTTTCGGATTTCGGATCGTTCGGTAGAAATTCAACTGTTTTATCTCAATTAACCTCATTTTTAGGTCAAAATCGACCTTCGGCTTTGGTTTCGACATCTTTGATGAGGCGGAATAAAGGGAGGGTACGGACAAAAAAACCAACGAAAAAAGTTGCTAAAATCAACAACGACATCCATCCGATTTCCTGATGTTCCAGAAAAAAAGTGACCAGAACACCGCCGAGAAAGCTGTAAACCATCAAATAAAGGACTTCAAATTTAACAGCTGCCGAACCGATCCTCTTTTTACGCATAACACGCAAAATCAGCATTGCTATTATCAAAAGCAGGATCAAATACGGCAAATAGGCAGAGTGGCTCATTTTTAGATGTTTAATTGAATATCACATTAATTCCCGCGAAAATAAACAAATTTGTACTGTCATTGTTAAAACTTCAACTCACTTTTCTATGTCATCAATTTTAATCACCGGCGGAACCGGACTTGTTGGAAGCCGACTTGCTAAGATGCTTAGCCAAAACGGGCATCAGGTGTCGGTCCTCAGTCGGTCATCCGGAAATTCCGAATTCAAATCACACATCTGGAATCCCGAAAAAAGGATTTTTCCAGTTGAAGCACTTAATGGAATTGATGTCATTGTGCATTTAGCCGGTGCGGGAATAGCCGATAAATACTGGACTAAAAAATACAAAGAGAAAATTGTGAGAAGCAGAGTTGATTCTGCCAATCTGATCTTCGATGTCTTAAAAGGTAATCCACACCAGGTAAAATGTTTCATATCTGCATCAGCGACAGGATATTATGGCGAAAGTGGTGAGACCTGGGTCGATGAAACACGCCCTCCGGCTGATGATTTTTTAGGAAACACCTGCAAGGTCTGGGAAAAGTCGGCAATGCAATTCGAAACACTCGGAATGCGTGTGGTTATTCTCCGAACAGGAATTGTTCTGGCAAAAGAAGATGGTGCTGTGAAACCTATGGCACTTTCTGTAAAATTATTTGCCGGCGCTGCTTTCGGTGATGGCGAACAATATATGCCGTGGATACATCTGGATGACCTCTGCAGAGAATATGAATTTGCAATCACTAACCAATCACTGCATGGGGCTTACAATGCTGTTGCACCATCACCGGTGAAAAATTCTTTCTTCGTCAAAACGCTCGGAAAAGTTTTGCATCGCCCCATCTGGCCGATCAATATTCCGGGATTTGTTTTGAAAACAATTCTTGGCGAAAAAGCAGTTGTTGTCTTGCAAGGACAAAGGGTAACAAATGAAAAGATCAGACAGGAAGGGTTTGCTTTTAAATATAATGATGTGAGAGTGGCGTTGGAGGAAGTGTTGAATAAATGAAGTGGAATGAAGTGGAATGAAGTGGAATGAAGTGGAATGAAGTGGAATGAAGTGGAATGAAGTGGAATGAAGTGGAATGAAGTGGAATGAAGTGGAATGAAGTGGAA